>DQUR01000223.1 GCA_015662175.1 Thermococcus paralvinellae
GCTCAATTCAACTTTTGGAGAGACATATTATGATAGAAACGTATTCAATTTTGGCAAATGTAAGTGCTGGAATCACTGAACAGGGTTAGTACCACTCCTTTAAGTGGAATCTGCACTCCCAAAATGGTATTAAGGAGAGATGCAGATGAAAAGAAAAAGAAGGATATTTTCAGACAAGTTTAAAGCCAAGATCGCAATTGAAGCCATAAAAGGGATCAAGACACTATCTGAGCTAGCAACAGAATATAAGATTCATCCCAACCAGATTTCCACCTGGAAAAAACAACTGCAAATGAACGCTGAAGAGCTTTTTTCTCGTGGTAAGAAAAGTAGGGCTAAGACAGAAGAGGAACTCACAGCTCCACTTTATGAGGAGATTGGACGGCTGAAGATGGATATTAAGTGGCTTGAAAAAAAGCTATGAGCCTGCCGCTATCAACCCGGAGAAATTGGGTGGAGATGAGTTCAGAGTATTCCATCAGACGACAATGTAGATTGGCAGGCGTATCAAGATCTTGTGTTTATTACAATCCTGCTGTTGAAACGGAGAGAAATCTCCTGTTAATGCGGCTAATTGACGAACAGTATTTGCGGCACCCCGAGTTCGGCTATCCGCGAATGACTGATTGGTTGCGAGATAAGGGGCATCAGGTTAATCACAAACGGGTAGCTCGTTTAATGCAGCTCATGGGGCTCCAGGCCATAACACCAGGGCCTCACACAAGCAAACCGGCACCGGGACATAAAATTTATCCATACCTACTTCGTAACGTGCAGATTGAAGAGGTGGGGCACGTGTGGAGCATGGATATCACATACATCCCAATGCAATACGGGTTCATGTACCTTGCGGCAGTGATTGATTGGTATAGCCGTTACGTTCTTGCCTGGGAGCTCTCGAATACCATGGAAAGCCTTTTCTGCGTAGCTGCCTTACAGCATGCTCTGACGAAGGGTAACCCGACAATATTCAATACCGATCAGGGGGCACAGTTCACTTCTGAGGCTTTTACAGGGGTGCTGCTTGATAAGAACATTGCCATCAGCATGGATGGTCGTGGCCGTGCCCTGGACAATGTTTTCATTGAACGTTTATGGTGGACGGTAAAATACGAAGAGATTTATCCCAAAGCTTATCCAGATGGACATGCGTTGCATCGAGGAGTTAGCCGGTACTTCGACTACTACAACAAGGAAAGGAAACATTCCTCGCTGGACAAGCAGACACCATTTGAGGTATTTTCAACATCAACTATGCATTGAAGAGAGGGAGGCGGCCAAGGTGACTATATCCTTCCGGCTCGCTTCACTTGCCGTAAGTAGGTTTAACGCATTAAGGACTCAAGAATGGGAAGGTGCAAAGTAGAAAGGCCGAGTACGTTTCGACACTCGGCCTCCCATTCTCAAGTCACTCACTACGGCGCTCGGGTCGCTCCTCAGCGTTGCCCTATCCTCCGAGTGAGCTGAACGACAGTAACATGGCTCTGTATTTGTATAAAGAAATGGCATAAAAAAAGTGGCGAACTGACTTAACAGCCGCTGTAAAAAGGAACTGCTGATTCCACCTTAAATCTATCAACTGGTGGTTTAAGAATGGGGGTAGGCGCAATTCTTTGTTGCGAAAAAATGCTTTCCTATCGAGTAACCTTATGTTATAATGCATGAAATGTTAAGTATGAAAAATGATGAAGTTATAACCCAACGGGTGAAAGAGCGTGAACGTCGCAACAATAATA
>DQUR01000004.1 GCA_015662175.1 Thermococcus paralvinellae
AGTCCCAAAAAGTCACAAATGAAGCCAAATGTAAGCCTGAATTCACCATAGCCCTTCCAATGGAAAGCCTTATCTAGAACTCGGTAAAGGAAGCAAGGCCAAATCAGTGTTTTCCTCACTAAAAACTATGATCCCTATTCCCTTTTATCAGGCCATGTTAAGACACGTCCGATTGTGACATCGCAACATTTTAAACCCTTTCTGAAAACCATAGAGCGGTGAGAAAAATGAGGGTTGCGGTTATTGATCACGATAAGTGCAATCCAGACAAGTGCGGTCATTTTCTCTGCGAAAGGGTCTGTCCCGTCAACAGGATGGGTGGGGAGGCAATAATAATAGATGAGGATAGACACAAGCCGGTAATTCAGGAGGCATCGTGCACGGGCTGTGGGATATGTGTGCATAAGTGCCCTTTCAATGCTATAACAATCGTAAACCTTCCGAAGCAGCTGGAGGAGGATTGCGTTCACAGGTATGGGATTAACGGCTTCGTCCTTTACCGCCTGCCGGTGGTCAAGGAGGGAATGGTTGTTGGGATTCTGGGTCCGAACGGTATTGGTAAGACAACCGCCGTTAAAATTTTAGCCGGTCAATTGCTTCCAAATCTATGCGGAGATAACGATAGCTGGGACAACGTGATTAAGGCATTTAGAGGAAATGAACTCCAAAATTACTTTGAAAAGCTAAAGAACAGGGAGATAAAACCCGTCGTAAAGCCCCAATATGTGGATCTGATTCCCAAGGTGGTTAAAGGGAAGGTCAGGGAATTGCTCAGGAAGGCGGATGAGAGGGGAATTTTTGATAAAATTGTCAAGGAGCTTGAGCTGGAGAACATCTTGGATAGGGAGATTCAGCATTTGAGTGGTGGTGAACTGCAGAGGGTCGCAATAGCCGCGGCCGTGTTGAGGGATGCCGATTTCTACTTCTTTGACGAGCCCTCCTCGTATCTTGACATAAGGCAGAGGCTAAAGGCGGCAAAGCTAATAAGGAAGCTTGCTGAAGAGGGCAAGTCGGTTTTGACTGTGGAGCACGATCTGGCAGTTCTTGACTACCTGAGTGATATCATTCACGTGGTTTACGGTAAGCCAGGAGCCTATGGTATATTCTCAATGCCAAAGGGAACGAGGGTCGGGATAAACGTATTCCTCAACGGCTATCTCCCTGATGAAAACGTTCGCTTCAGGCCATATGAAATTCGATTTAAGAAGATGAGCGAAAGGAAGAGTCAAGCGGGAGAGGTTTTGGTTGAATATCCCCATTTAGTTAAAGACTATGGAGGCTTTAGGCTGGAGGTTGAAGGCGGAGAGCTGTATAAGGGGGAGGTAGTTGGCATAGTTGGGCCAAATGGAATAGGTAAAACCACCTTCGTAAAGATGCTCGCCGGGGTGGAGAAGCCAACGGAAGGGAAAGTTGAGTGGGAGCTGAAAGTAAGCTACAAGCCCCAGTACATAACGGCGGACTATGAGGGAACGGTGTTTGAGCTTTTAAGCAGGATTGATGCATCAAAGCTCATGAGTAGTTTTTACAAGACCGAACTGCTGAATCCCCTCGGCATTCCCGAATTGTACGATAGGTCGGTGAATGAACTCAGCGGTGGTGAATTGCAAAGGGTTGCAATAGCAGCATGTCTGCTCAGGGAGGCTGACCTTTATCTGCTGGATGAGCCTTCAGCTTACCTTGACGTTGAACAAAGGCTGGCGGTCTCAAGGGCAATAAGGCATTTGATGGAGAAGAACGAAAAGACGGCGCTGGTTGTTGAGCACGATGTCCTGATGATTGACTACATAAGTGACCGTCTGATAGTGTTTGAAGGGGAACCTGGAAGATTTGGAAAGGCCACCAAGCCAGTGGGTATGAGGGAGGGCATGAACCGTTTCCTCGCTTCCGTTGGGGTTACATTCAGGAGAGACCCGGACACGGGAAGGCCGAGGGCAAATAAAGAGGGCAGCGTTAAGGACAGGGAGCAGAAGGAGATTGGAGAATATTACTACGTTGGCTGAATGTTTTTCGGTTCTTGTTAATTTTTTTGTTTTGTTCTTTTTGGGTTCTATGGCTTGAGTTTTTTCAAATTTAAGGTTTGATGACGGTTTGGG
>DQUR01000248.1 GCA_015662175.1 Thermococcus paralvinellae
AATTTTAGCCCTCTTTAGGGCGTTTCTTGCCGCTTCAATCCCTATCGTTAATGCATCTTCATCGAGGTTGTTCACCGCTTTTTCCTCAATTGGGAATCCATTAACCCCCCATACCCTGCCTATTTCAGCGCTTTTAATCCTGAACATTGGTACATAAGCGCCGTAGCCCACGATACCGACATCTTTAATCGGCCTCAGCAGTTTTCCCATTGGCATCACCTGTAAAAGGAATCTGACTTTCTTTGGGAAATAGCTATTATAAAAGCCTTTCGGTAAAAGGTCAATTTCCCTTCGTCAATCAGCGATAGGAAGGGATATATACCATCAGCGATAGTTAAGATTCTGGGTGATATCTTTGAGATATGAGATAAAGCACAGGCCAAGTTTTAGTTTGGTTGAGGTTGAATTGGAGAAGGGGGAAGCATTGCAGGCGGAATCCGGTGCCATGGTTTTTATGAGCCCGAACA
The DNA here is from genome assembly GCA_015662175.1 of Thermococcus paralvinellae. GTDB lineage: Archaea > Methanobacteriota_B > Thermococci > Thermococcales > Thermococcaceae > Thermococcus_B > Thermococcus_B paralvinellae_A. The sequence continues at coordinate 468 of DQUR01000248.1, forward strand.
TTAAAATAGAAACAAAGGCAAAGGGTGGAATTTTTGGAGCCCTTAAGAGGTCCCTTCTGGCAGGGGAAAGCTTTTTCATAAACACATTCAGGGCTGAAGGTGGGGCTGGAAAGATAGGGCTTGCACCTCCCTATCCCGGGGACATTGAAGCTTTTGAAATTGACGGAACGCTATACGCCCAGAGCGGGGCGTTTCTGGCAAGCTCTGCTGATATAGATATCGACACAAAATGGGGAGGGGCAAAGACTTTTTTTGCGAGGGAAGGCCTGTTCCTTCTGAAAATGAGCGGAACGGGTGTGGTGTTTCTCTCAAGCTACGGCGCAATTCAGAAAGTTGAGTTAAACAACGAGCACTTTATACTTGACACGGGACACTTGGTTGCATTCAGCGAAGGACTGGACTTTAAGGTGAGGAGAGTTGGTGGGTTGAAGAGCACTCTCTTAAGCGGGGAAGGACTGGTGGCGGAGTTCTATGGAACCGGAACCCTTTATGTCCAGACAAGGAGCCTGGACAGCTTCCTGAGCTGGATAATTCCGCACCTGCCATCAAAGAGCTGATAAATAGAGCTAAGGGGTTGATGGATAGAACTAAGCCCTCTCAACCTCAACATGGACGGGGGTTTCGTTCATTATGTTATCCCCTATTGGGCATCTCTCCTCAACTCTGGCCATCCATTCTTTGAGCTTTTCCTCTTCGACATTCCCCTGAACCTTTACTTTCACTTTGATCTCCTTGTATCCAGCCCTATCCTCGACGTTTTTACCCATGAGCTTGTCTGTGTTGAGTCTTCCCTCCACCTCTACAGAGAGTCTCTCTATGCTTAGATCCATCTCATTGGCAACCAAAAATCCAACTATGTTTATACAGCCGGCCAGTGCTGCAAGGATGTACTCGAGGGGACTTGAATCATCCTTGTCAACGATATACTCAGTTTTCCTTCCCTTAACTATCATTCTTGTTGGGGAAACACTTTCACCCATAACGGAAACCTTAATTGTGGGCATGTTTATCACCTTATTTATGAGTACCCCCTGTTATATAAAAGGTTTTTCCACCTGAATCTTCTTGAAACGAAAGCTTAGGTTTAAAAGCCCAATTCTTTTATATGTCTTTAGCAAAATGGTAGTAAGGTGATGCTAATGAAAGCTTACATAAGCGAAAACGTTCAGGGAATTTATGCCTTCGATGAGGACGGCAACTTGATCGCCAAGAGAGAATACAGAGAGAAACCAGAAGTGGCTCTGGATAAGCTGTTATCAGGTGAGATTACCGACGATCTAATGATATTTCTTAAGGAGCTTAAGGAGAGAGGGTATAAGGAATATATTTTTGAGCACCCAGACTTAAGCAGAGCTGTTAAAGAGCTCGGCTTTAATGCAGATGCTGAATTTCCAAATCTGGCCGGGGAAATACTTAGAGAGAGACCCAAAGAGTTTCTTGGTGAGCAATGGTTTGATCGTTATTATTCCGTCGGCTTGGATTTAACCCGTTTGAGGATTCAGGAGCAGAGCGGTGCAAGGGATAAGATGGTAATCCAGGCAATTGAAGCTCTGGATGACATTGATAAGGTCATAAACCTGCTCGTCTCAAGGCTTAGGGAGTGGTACTCACTTCACTTCCCAGAGCTTGATGAGATTCTGCCAAAGCATCCTCAGTATGTTACATTTGTCAAAAACATAGGGCACAGGGATAATGCAACTAAAGAAAACCTCGAAAAACTCGGGTTTAGTGAAGGCAAAATTGAGAAGATTCTAAGGGCTAAAGAGAAGACCATGGGTGCGTGGATGGACGAAAGGGACATCAGGATAATCCAGAATTTTGCCAAAGAAATCGATGATCTCTACAGGCTTAGGGAGGAGATTGAGGATTACATTGACAGGGCGATGGACGATGTCGCACC
>DQUR01000173.1 GCA_015662175.1 Thermococcus paralvinellae
CTCTCGTCTGCTTTGGTCTGTATCTACTCTCAAAGAACAGAGCTTGGAGAACTACAATTAGTGCAATCTTTGTCCTTTATGTCGCCCCTTACCTAGTAACTTCTGACGTCAACACTACCACTTGGTACTCAATAGGAGATTGGTTTGAGGAGAAAATTGAAGGAGAAATGCAAACAGTGGGAGAATTTCACGCTTCTGAGCTAATTATTCAGGACATTGTGGCTGAAACTAAAATAATAAGCATTAATGGTGACTCAATAAAGATTACCTCAAATCTCCCTGTTCAGGCAGAAGTCGATGGTGATGTCATCATTGTAAAATGTACCAAAATATGTAGCAAATATAAAAACGGCAAACTAGTTGTAGAAGTGGGGAAAAACCTCTTGAAGAACATCGAGATAAGCAATACTGTAGGAGATTATTACATAAATCTCGAGGATAATCTCAACCAAATTACAATAAAGAATACCGTTGGAAGATTCAGCATCTCAAAAATGGAGAGTGAAGAGCTTTATCTGAGCGACTTTGCTGGGGATTTCACTATAGAGGTTGAGGATTGTTCCCAGATCACCATAGAAGACGGAATCGGCGATGTAACAATTGATGTTCCACCAGAATATAGAGTTGTGCCTACTATAAGAGATTCTGCAACAAAGCTTGAAATAGCCTCCAATGAAAGCGGCACAAAAACACTAAAGCTGATAGTTGACAGCGTAATAGGAAGGGTTAAGGTGAGTTGAGAGAAATGGAGAGATGGAAGATAATAAAAGCCTTTACACTTGGGCCTTTACTCGAAGCTGCAATTCCAAAGCCCGGCAATGTAAACCGCTTTAGGGATTTCGAGGATTTAACCCTTTACCATTTTCTTTTTGGAAACGTCGCTGTTATTGACATCCTCTACGAGGCAACAGAAGTGGGCAAATTAATTAGGAAGGGAGATTATCAGCTGGGTGAAGCTAACATCGGGGAGATGATAAAGAGAGCCGTCCAAAATGCAAAAGCTGTACAAGATGCTAACCCGAATTTTGGCATAATAGCACTGGAGATTCCCCTCGTGATTGCACTGAGCATCTCTGAGGGCATTTATGATGCTAAGGAAGTTGCAAAAAGATTAATCGAGCACTCAACGGTCAGGGATACAATGGAGTTCTATAAAGCCATAAGAATTGCTAATCCCAAGGGTATAAAGGGTGGGGTTAAATACGATGTTTACGAGGAGAATGTTTTTGACGAACTTTTTAAAGACCGGATCAACCTCAAGCGTTTGGCAGAGATTAGCTGTGACAGAGAGCTTATTTTCTGCGAATGGCTCAATGGTTATGAATTGAGTTACAAAACATTCTTAAGACTCAAAGAATTAACCGAAGGACTTAATCTTGAAGAAGCAGTTTTAATAGCATTTCTTGAACTCTTGGCATCAACACCAGACACACTCATTATCAGAAAAGCCGGAAGGGCTGAGGCTGAACTCGTAATGAAGACGGCAAGAAAAGTATTGGATGGTAGCATCGGCATTGATGAATTCGATTCATTTTTGAGAGAAAAAGGGGATTTAAGGAATCCCGGGAGTTTGGCAGACATCATGGCAATTGCTTTGAGTTTGCTGGTCCTTGATGGTTACAGACTCAATCTTAATTTAAAACTTACTCTTTGATTACCCTTATCCTCTTAGCTCCTCCCAGTCCAACTCCAAGCATTTTGGAGTCTATAACAACAGCATCTTTGCCAAGCTCTTCAAGGAGCTTTACCCTTAAGCCCGAAATCTCCGTGACCTTTTCATCTCCACCAAATTCCTCATCAACTTGAGCCTTTAAGAACTCGTAGACCTCTTTTCCAAAGAGTACAACATCTGGCTCAAAGCCATCCATCTTAAGTTCATTGGCTTTTTCTTCAACTGCACTCAGAACCCTAATGAGTTCTCCCCTCATTCAGCTCACCTTAAGAATGCTTATGATGTTCAAACATTTAAAGTTTTTCATGCTTGTAAAACTTTACTCACTGATGATCTCAAATGTGTACGTAACCTTTGTCCCGCTAAGCTTCAGATGTGCTGAGGCCGAGCAGTACTTTTCTTGGCTGAGTTCTATTGCTCGCTTAGCTTTCTCTGGCCTCACATCCCCGTAAATTTTGTAATGGATATGGACCTTCTGGTATATCCTTGGATACTCGTCCCTTCTTTCCCCACTAATTTCAACCTCAAGGCCTTTGATTGGTTCCCTCATTTTCTGGAGAATCATGGTAACATCGATAGCAGTGCATCCAGCAACAGATAGAAGCAAAGTTCTCATAGGAGAAATACCCTTTTCTCCAAAGATTATTTTTCCTCCTTCTTCAACACTTGCCTCAAATTTTTCATCTCCAAGCCACTTAACTTTCCCACTTATCATCTGATCACCCAAGCAAATAATGGCAAAATGCTTTTTAAATAGCTTCATAAACTTTCCCCCATGTACATAAGACCATTCGATCCCTGGAAGTCAAAGCTCTGCACGTGTCCTTTCAAATACACGCTAAACATTTACACGGGTTGCGATCACTCATGTGTCTACTGCTACATAACTGCCTACATTCCCAAAGCTTTTAATGTTAGGGTTAAAGAGAACCTCCTTCTCAATCTCGAGAAAGAGCTTAGAAAAATTGAAAGGTTTATAATCTCGCTCTCCTACTCCTC
>DQUR01000014.1 GCA_015662175.1 Thermococcus paralvinellae
ATGATATCACCCGCTAATCTTTAAACGCCCGGAGGTTAAAAATTGATTGGTGGCTGATATGATTCTGGATTTAACAAAAACCCTGAGCGAAGGGCTTGAGACTTATCCCGGTGATCCGAAAGTTGAAATCAGGGAATGGGCAAGCCTCGAAAAGGATGGATATTACATGAACATCCTAAGTTTCGGGGAACACAGCGGGACTCATGTTGACGCTCCGGCGCACTTCATAAAGGGCGGGAAGACAATAGATGAGCTATCCCTCGAAAAGTTCTTCGGAAAAGCAATTGTCATCGATGCATCATCCGGTAAAGGTGAGATAGCCATGGGAGAAATCCCCGAAATAAATTTAGGGAACAGGATTGTGCTGTTTTGTTCTGGGGGCAGGGGATTAAGCGTAGAGCTTGCCGGATTTCTGGTCAACGCTGGAGTTAAAGCTGTTGGAACAGATGGGATGAGCATCGGCAATGAAAATGTCCACAGAATACTCCTCTCCGCAGAGATTCCGATTTTCGAAAACCTGACAAACCTTGAAAAGCTGATCGGAAGGGACTTCACCTTCATGGCTTTTCCGCTTAAAATTAAAAAAGGCTCTGGAAGTCCTGTTAGGGCCGTTGCGTTGCTTTAAATTCCTCCCCTCTCCCTGACCTTCCTCCTTACGTTTGGATCCCTATCAGCTATCATCTTTAAAGCTTCCTCAAAGCTCATCCAGTCAGGAACTTCTTCATTGAGATAGATTCCAGTCCTTCCAATTTCGTCCCTTCTGGCCAGGATGTGCACCCTCTCCTTAACGAGATCCACATTAATGCCCAAAACCTTTGCAACCTCACTTTCTCTTCCAACGACCTCCCTCTCGACGTGTCCCTTTTCCGTGGGGATGATTAAAATCAGCTTCTTATTTACTCCTGGAACCCTCTGTTTGGTTTTTACTCCCCAGATATCTATCATTCCGCCCCATTTGTAAAATTCCAGCTCTTTATCCGTTGGGTTTGTTAGAAAGAATGTCACACTGGTTTCCTCGTCAATTTCAATGTGGCCCTTTATGAGATGCCAGGGGGTTGCCATGACGATTCTTCTTGCCTGGATTGGTATCCCTTCGAGGGAGAGCTCAATTAAGTAGCTTGGCACCCTGTAGGGAATTACGATGTCAATGTCGCTGTCTCTCCTTACATCCCCCCTTGCAACGCTCCCGTAGATATGGGGATCAAACTGGGCTAAGCGTTCCATAATCTGTAGCGCTTTCTCTCGCTTTTCCCATAGATAACGCCATCTTTTTGGAGGATACACCACCTCACGCTCATCCCAGATGCGAACAACTTTTTCTCTCGGCATAATTCCTACTCCTCATGCTGGCTTTTAACCTTTAGCTAAAACCAAAAGGTTTTATAAGCATCAGTTGAAGTTGGGGTGGTGAAAAAGATGCCAGTGCTTGGAATAAACATCACAAAAATAGATATTGAAAAGAAGGGTGGAGCGGTTGGCAGAGTTGAAGTCAATCTCTCCCCGCAAATTGAAGATGTCAGGCTTGGAGAATTGAGGATGCCTACCGGAAAGATAAACGGAATTGAGGTGCTCTTTGAGTATAAAATTAATTATCGTCCCGAGATTGCAAGTGCAGTAATTAAGGGGATGGTGTTCTATTTACCTCCTCAAAAAGAGCAGATCGATGAAATTCTTGATCTCTGGGAGAAGGAGAAGAAGGTTAAACCAGAGATATTTGCCGAGGTTGTTAATTTCATAACAAATGAAATTACCCCGATCTTGATGGTTGCTGCCAAGGACATGAAAATACCCTATCATATTCCACTCCCAAGGGTTGCACTCAGGCAGAGAGAATGAATATCCTTGCCTTAATCGGAAATTTTATAACCCATCTTTTTTAATTTTCAGTGGTGGTGACGATGAGGGGGGATGTAGTTTGCTTTACCTGCCTCAGCTATACGAGTTTTTGAGAGCTTAAGTGAGAGACCGCTCTCTTCTAAGGAAATTGCCCGTTTGACATCTCTTTCGGAAAGGACTGTTCGCTATGCGTTGAGAATTCTAAAGCAGAA
>DQUR01000271.1 GCA_015662175.1 Thermococcus paralvinellae
ATCAGTCTGTCTTCATAGAGGATGACCTCAGCACTTGGATTGCAGAACGGACAACTCATGCCCAACACCAAAGGCTTAAGACCACTTTGCAATAAAAACCTCTCGGTGATGGGCCATGGAAATCTGGCTCCAGGCCTGATCATGATGCTATCGCTTTCTCGCTCATGATATTTCAGCCCATTGGATGAGATTTCAGGGTATCACGATAATCCATGGGTTTTTGTATGGGTTTTTGTAAGAACGAGCACCGGAAAAGATGAACTGCTTTATCCATTCCAAAACTGTTTTAAGGGTGTTATTGACTTACCTATGGGTAAGAGCCATGCCAAGTGTTATTGTTGTTGGCGGACAATGGGGAGATGAGGGAAAAGGTTCTGTAATCGCCTATCTTGCCCTGCATGACAAACCGGATATCATTGCACGAGGAGGGGTGGGAACAAACGCGGGGCACAGCGTTTTTATACACGGGAAAAAATACGCAGTCAGACAGCTGCCCACAGGTTTCATGAACAGGAAAGCGAGGCTTTTGGTTGGTGCCGGAGTTTTAGTCGACCCGGAGGTTTTCTTCCATGAGCTTGAGCATCTCAAGGAGTTCGATGTCGCCAGGAGGGTTGGCTTGGATTACAGGTGTGCGGTGATTGAGCCACGTCACAAGGAGCTTGATAGAACCAATGGACATCTGCATGGGAAAATAGGTACAACCGGAAGCGGTTGCGGTCCAGCAAACGCTGATCGCGTGATGAGGAGGGCAAGACAGGTGAAAGACATCAAGGAACTTGAACCTTATCTGACGGACGTTGCTCAGGAGGTGAATGATGCTTTGGATGAAGGAAAGCTTGTTCTGGTTGAGGGAACACAGGGGTTTGGATTGAGCCTGTATTTTGGCACCTACCCCTATGTAACCTCAAAAGATGTCTCGGCCTCGGCGATAGCGAGTGATGTTGGAATCGGACCAACGAGGGTTAATGATGTTATAGTCGTCTTCAAGAGCTTTCCAACGAGGGTAGGAGCCGGACCATTCCCGACGGAAATGCCTGTGAAGGAAGCGGAGAGAATGGGGTTAGTTGAACATGGCACGGTGACCGGAAGAAGGAGAAGGGTTGGCTGGTTTGACTTTGAGTTTGCAAGATACTCTGCAAGGATTAACGGTGCTACAATGCTCGCAATCACGATGCTTGACAAATATGACAGAAATGCCTTTGGAGTTACGGACTATGACAAACTGCCGGAAAGGGCAAAGGAGTTCATAGAGGAGATCGAAGACAGGGTCGGTGTTCCCGTTGGTCTGATAAGGACGGGTCCAGAGCTTGAGCATACAATTGATTTGAGGGAAAACATTTAGTCCATCCGGGATGATCATGTTGAGACAAAACCTAAGTTCCATGTTCCCAGCTCTCTAAGTATTTCCTCTGCTCCTCCGTTAGCTCTTCAATATCAATTCCCATGGCCCTGAGCTTAATCCTCGCCACCATCTCGTCAATCTCCCTTGGGAGGGTGTAAACCCTGTTCTCAAGTTTCTCATGGTTGTCCCTGATGTATTTGGCCGCCATGGCTTGGAGAGCAAAACTCATGTCCATTATCTCGGCTGGGTGTCCATCAGCCGCTGCTAAATTAACGAGTCTCCCATCAGCAAGTAAATACAGTCTTCTTCCATCCCTAAGCCTGTATTCTGTTATGTTGGGTCGAGGATTGCTTATTTCAGTGGCTAATGCCTCAAGGTCGGGCTTTGAAATCTCAACATCAAAATGTCCGGCATTGGCTAGGATCACGCCATTCTTCATGACCTCAAAGTGTTCCCTGCGGATGCAGTTTATGTCACCGGTTGCCGTTATGAATATGTCCCCAACCCTAGCTGCATCCATCATCGGCATGACTAGAAAGCCGTCCATCCTTGCTTCCAGTGCCCTGATTGGATCAACCTCAACAACTATAACCGTTGCCCCGAGACCCCTTGCCCTCATGGCTATCCCCCTTCCACACCAGCCGTAGCCGATTACAACAACGTTTTTGCCCGCTATGAGCAGATTGGTGGTTCTTATTATCCCGTCCCATGTTGATTGCCCGGTTCCATAGCGGTTGTCGAATAGGTACTTTGTATAGGAATCATTGACCGCTATCACCGGAAATCTAAGCACTCCATCCTTCTCCATGGCCCTTAAGCGAATAACCCCGGTCGTTGTTTCTTCACTGGCCCCCCAGATATTGTCGATGAGCTCCTGCCTCTCCCTGTGGACAACGCTTATCATGTCCGCCCCGTCATCTATGAGGATGTTTGGCTCTATGTCAAGGGCCCTGTGCATGAATTCGTAGTATTGCTCTCTATCTTCCCCCCTTACTGCATAGACTTTAACACCTGCCTTGGCCAAGGCTGCGACAACATCATCCTGTGTGCTTAAAGGGTTGCTTGCGGTTGCTGAAACCTCAGCCCCCCCGGATTTGAGCGTGAGGAGAAGGAAGGCAGTCTTCATCTCCAGATGCAGGCAGGCTGTGATCTTAACACCCTTAAATGGCTTTTCTTTCTCAAAGTTCCTTTTTATACTCTGAAGGACGGGCATAAAGCGGGAAACCCAATCAATTTTTCTCTCCCCTTCCGGGGCCAATTTAATATCCCTGACACAGTAATCACTTGTGCAGTCCATGATATCACCCGCTAATCTTTAAACGCCCGGAGGTTAAAAATTGATTGGTGGCTGATATGATTCTGGATTTAACAAAAGCCCTGAGCGAAGGGCTTGAGACTTATCCCGGTGATCCGAAAGTTGAAATCAGGGAATGGGCAAGCCTTGAGAAGGATGGATATTACATGAACCTCCTAAGTTTCGGGGAACACAGCGGAACTCATGTTGACGCTCCGGCGCACTTCATAAAGGGCGGGAAGACAATAGATGAGCTATCCCTCGAAAAGTTCTTCGGAAAAGCAATTGTCA
>DQUR01000009.1 GCA_015662175.1 Thermococcus paralvinellae
AGATACCCTCCTTAAGGGAAAGGGCGATTAAAAACATGGTATAAATTACAAAGGTACAGGGATTTATGGAGTCAGATACGGCCAGCGAAATCAATGGAAATATCATGGATTGCAGATGGACCAGTGAAAGCACCACAACCGTGAGCCCAAATGACAAAGAGATAATCAGGAGCAGAACTTTGATCTCATCCCTCACTGGCCTCACCGCTGGTAAAGATGTTTTCAAGCTTCTTAATGATTTCCGTTTGATTTGAGGGGATTACGTATGTTTTGTCTGAGATGAAAACAACGCCCCCTTCCTCAAGTGCAACGCTCACTATCCGAGGAACATTTTTGGCTGGGTCAGGTATCCCCCCCTCAACGATGGCTACTATGTGATTGTCGTAGAATATCCCTATTACAGGAACACCTGTGACTCCAAGAATGTTATACAATTCCGAGAAGAGCTGACTGTTATGCTCATTGCCCTGAAGCTCGTAGTATGTGAATTTGTCTTCCCCAAAGATTTTGGGCAATAACTCTTTCATATCCCTACAGTGGGGACAGGCTGCCTGCCCAAACATGTAGAAGTGGAGTTTTGTGGTATCGATTTGAGACGTTGAGGTATTGGTTTGCTGATGGGAGGCACTTGTAGTGCTCTGTTGAATGGTTGTTAAAGTATCCGATGAATCATTGGAGATGCACATACTCATGATCGTGCTTAAAATGAGCATAAGCACTATTCCTACTAAGATTCTCCTCATTTAATTCACCTTATCACACAGTTCAGCGATGATAATTTAAGTATTTTGATGTTTGCATATAAGAACTCATAAATGCCCCTTACAAAAATCATTAAATAGTCGGAAAACCTTAGAGAGGCTTGGTGATAGGATGAGCGAAATTGAAAGAGCCCTTCAGACATTTCACTCATTCAAAATCAGGCAGGTAATGCCGCCATTGGCTTCAATGCCAGTTGTAACGGTGGATTCATCAGTCATTGATGTGTTGAAACTACTCAAAACAAGACATCATGTATGGGTTGTAAACAATAGAGTGGACATGAAGCTTGAGGGAGTGGTTAGGTATCTAAACATAATAGACGTACTTCTACCGCCCAACATTCATAAGGCCAGGTTCGGAAATATAAGCCATCTCTTCAAATCAATCCTTGGAGGAGCGGACAGAGCAGAGCATGTAATGGAACGTAACGTTCTCACGATCAATGAGGATGCAACAGTCCTTGATGCTCTGGCAAAGATGAAAAAATATAAGGTGCCCTTACTGGCAATAGTTGACCAAAAGGGAAGACTCGTAGGGGAAATAAGTCTTAGAATACTTGTAAATGAGTTTATAAGGCTGATGCGCATAGGTGGTGCCCGATGGAGCCAGAGTGGATACTCTTCACACTCGGAGTAGCACTGATTGCAGGGAAGATTGGCGACAATATAATGGAGCGTTTTGAGTTTCCCGGTGTTCTGGGAGAAATTTTAATGGGCATGATTTTGGGAAATCTCATCTATTTTGGGGTTGTAAACCCTGAATACCTAACACTTCATTCAAATGAAACTTTTGAGTTTCTAGCAAAGTTAGGAATAATTTTCCTCCTCTTCTTGGGAGGTCTTGACACAGATATCGAGATGCTGAAGAGGACAGGAAAAGTTGCTACAGTCTCCACCCTTATGGCGTGTTTATCCCCCTAATAATGGGTTATTTTGGCCTTAAAATGATGGGATACCCGTCAAGGGAAGCCTTCGCTGGCGGTGTCCTGCTCACCGCAACAAGCATTGGAATCACGGTTAGGGTTATGATGGACTTAGGCGTTTTAAGGAGTGAAGTGGGAGCAGCTTCACTGAGTGCGAGTGTTATGGACGACTTTCTCGGCATAGCACTGATAATCTTTGCGGTCGGAACTGGAAGTATTTTGGGACTAATTGGAAAGATGGTGGCGTTTTTTATAATTACCGGGGTTTTAGCATGGTATTCCATTGATAAATACATACGCTTTTCTGAGCGGCTCCATGTAGAAAAAGGCGTTTTAGCCATGATTTTAGCGTTAATGTTCCTCTTTTCAGCTCTTGCGGAAAGATGGTTTGCCGCTGCGATTGAAGGTGCATTCATGGCAGGCCTTGTTCTATCAAAGCTTCCCGAGGGAAGGAAAGTTGCAGAGGACGTCAAAGCCATAGGATATGGCTTTTTAATCCCGGTATTCTTCGTACACACTGGAGCAATGCTAAATTTGAAGGTGTTTGGGAGCAGGGATGCGCTGGTTTTGGCAGCGGTTCTTACGAGCATAGCAATTATAGGGAAGGTTGTGGGGAGGGGAATCGGAGCAATGATCATGGGCTGGGACTTCAAAAAGTCCCTGCAAATGGGGATAGGTTCGATTCCAAGAACTGAAGTGGCCCTCGTGGATTTGATGGTTGCAATCCATGGAGGTGCAATACCCCCGAGTGACGCACAGAAGTTCATAGCCGCAACGCTGATTTTCATTACGGTCTCGGTTTTAATAACACCTCCTCTGCTAAAGTGGGCATTCAAGGAAGATGTTGAAAGAAGGAAAAAGGAGAAGGCAGAGATTAAGAAAGAGAAAGTCAGAGAGACTAAAAAGAAAATTGCACGGATCAGGCAGAGCTGAGTTTTTCCCTTACTTTCCTTTCAAATTCTATAAGGGAAGGAACTCCAATAAACTCAACTTTGTTGTTTATTAGAATCGCTGGAGTTGCTAAAATGTTGTGCTCCATTGCCTTCTTCCTCCCTTCCGGAGTTGCAACGCTTAGCTCTTTCACAATTACTCCCCGATATTTCCTCGCTATCTCCTGAGCCATCTGAACTGCCACCGGACAGTAAGGACAGGTTGGTGACGTTATAACCTCAATGACAACTTCTGGTTTTCTTGGTTTGACTTCAACAATTCCCATCTTCTTCATGAGCTCAAGCATCTTTTTTCTCCTAATCATCTCAAGCTCATCCATGCTCCCACCGAGAAGAGCTTGGAAAAAGAGTTTAAAAAGAAATCGTTGAAGAAAATTTTATGATTCTACAAATTCGATTTCTAAATCAACATCAAGACCTTCAAAAGCTTCCCTTATTTGCTCTTCAAAAGCCTCAGCCTCTAGACTGTCCTTTGGGATGTTGAGCATTATTTTAACTTTTTTGCCTTCAATCTTGCATCCCCTGTATTTATCTCCCTTGAGAACGCTCTCTCCGGTAAGTGGGTCAATGACTGCCGCGAGAATCAGCTTAACAAACTTTTCGTCAATTTTTCTCCTTCCCTGGATAACATCCCACTTTGCCAGGGCCTGTTTGAGCCCTTCAGCCGCTAAAACAGCGCAGTGATATTTAATCTGCGGCAACCCCCCAAGCTCTTCCACAATGTCCCTGAATTTGATCTTCTTTGCTTCCTCCACGGTCTTTCCTTTTATCATTTCCGTGAGCACTGAGGCGGTTGCAATATTTGCAGCACAGCCATAGCTCCTGAACTTGGCATCAGTGATTCTGTCATTCTCAATTTTCAGATAGAGCTTTATCATGTCTCCACATGCCGGACTTCCAGCCTTTGCCGTAACGCTTGGGTTTTCCATCTCTCCAACATTTTTCGGATGAAGAAAGTACTGTAAGACCTTTCTTGAATAACCTATCCTTTTTTTCTCATCCCACCTTCTGGCATCAAACCTCTCCATTTATCTCACCTTCCTCACGACGATTCTCCAGATGCCATTTTTCTCATCAATTTCAAGGATTTCCTGCCCGGTTTCATCTGCTGCCAGTGCTATCTCTCCCTTACTCAGCTCATGAGTGCCAACGATCTCAATTATCTCCCCAACTTTGGCCTTTCTTAAAGCCTTTCTGAATTCATTGAGCGGGATTGGACACTCCTTTCCTATTACGTCAATCCTTATCATTTCTTACCACCGTAGATGCTTATCTCTCTCAGCTTTTCAACTACATTTCTTATGATTTCATACGCCTTTACTATTTCATCCTCAGTTGTCCATTTGCTCAGGCTCAGCCTCACTGAACCGTGGGCATCTTCAAATGACCCTCCAATGGCCCTAATTACATGGCTCGGCAGGAGTTCCTGAGAATAGCATGCAGAGCCAGTGGAAAACACCAACCCCCTCAAATCACAGTGGAGTAAAATGCTTTCTCCCTCAACGTAAGCGAATGAAACGTTTACGTTATCGGGCAATCTTTTATCTCCTCTTGGACCGTTGAGCTTTGTATCAGGAATGCTTAAGAGCAAATCAATTAGCTTATCCCTTAGCCTTGCCATTCTCTTGGAATCATCATAGTTTATTAACTCTACAGCTTTTCCAAAGCCGGCTATTGCTGGAACATTTATCATCCCGGGTCTTATCCCTTTCTCCCTTACATCTCCATCAAATAGAGGTTTAAGTTTAATTCCGTCCCGTATGTATAGCGCGGCAATTCCCTTGGGGCCGTGGATTAAATGTGAGGTAATGCTCATCAGGTCAACATCAAGTTTTTTGACATCAATCTTAACCTTACCAAAAGCATGATTTGCATCCAAGTAGAGGAGAGCATCTTTATCATGAACTATCTCATAGATCGCTTTGATGTCTTGAATGGTTCCAATTTCAAAGTTTCCCAGATGGGTGGCAAAGAGAATTGCATCTTCTAAGTTGCTCTGAAGGTCTTCAAGGTTGATAAAGCCTTCCCTATCAACGCTAACCTCATAGGTGTCGAATCCCCAATCTTTCAATCTTCTGACTGTGTTAAGGATTGCCTTTCTCTCAATCTTACTTGTCAAAACTTTTCCTTTCTCTTTGCTCCATGCAATACCCTTTATTGCCAGATTATCAGCTTCAGTTTCATCGGAGACAAAAATTATCTCATCTGGAGAAGCGTTTATCCTCTTCGCTATCCTTTCCCTCGCTTCCTCTACCGCTTCCCTTGCTTCCTCGTCAAATATGTGCCCGAACTCACCTCCAGGTATTCCATATTTTTCCTGCAGATATTCAAGCATTACTTTAATAACCTCTGGATCGGGCTTGGTTGTGTTTGCATTATCCAGATAAATGACCATTTTCTCCACCTGAGTATCACTAAATGAAGATCATTTTTAAGTATTGCTGGACAGAGTTGTATATTTATCCAAATAGATCTATGCATACCTTGCATTCTGCTGGATTTAGCTCAGGATCAATTTTTTTATGGAGAGAACAAAGATAGCCCTTTCCAAGCATTTTTAATGCAATTTTAACAAGTTCTGCGTGTATTTTGTATTCAGTTGGTCTCTCTCTACTTATTTCTTCTGCAAGCTTTCTAAGATCTGTATCAATATCTGGAAATTTTGAAACTTCTATGAGTGCACCTCTGTTCATTTGCAAATACCTTGAAACAGCGGATTGGGTGATATGAAGAAGTTCAGCAACTTGAGTTTGAGTTAAGTTATGCTCCTTGTAGAGAATCTCAACCAATCGCCTCCTTAATGATGGATAAGCATATTTGGCCGCAACTTCAAAGGCATTTATTTTCATGATTCCTAATATGACATGTGGAATATATAAGGATTTTTTAATATTTATTCTACAAGATTGTAGAATAATTTTTTTATATACTTCCAAAAACTTGGATCCTAATATTTTTATGACACTTGTCATGCAATATTTATAATACTTATAATATGTATCACATTTCTTTATACATTGCTCAATTTATTGGATATTTAGCTACAAATTTACATTGAAATTGACATATTATGTTAGAACTTTATATCTAATTCTTTTCTTTTAGGTTAAATAACCAAAAAGTTTTTGTGAATGAAACTTCATAGATTAGCGTGAATGATATGACAAGTGTCATAGAATTGGAGGTGATAAAAATGTTATGCAACCAATGTTCAATGAGTTTGATTGGAGGATGTAGCATCATAGGAGTTTGTGGAAAGGATCCGGATTTGAATGCCCTCCAAGAAGCTGTACTTTACGGAATAAAAGGAACAGCAGCGTATTATTACCATGCTCTAGAGGTTGGCTACGATAACAAGGAGATAGGTCACTTCCTGGCAGAGGCTTTGTACTCGACACTAACTAATGTTAACTTCGATAAGAACAGATTTTTAGAGTTAATTCTTGAAAATGGTAGGATACACTTGGAGGCTATGAAGCTTCTTGACAAGGCCTATGTCGAAACCTTTGGTAAGCCAGAGCCAACCTGGGTCTCTACCGGTACAGAAGAAGTTCATGGGGTTTTAGTTACAGGCCACAGCTATAAGGCCCTCTATGAGCTGCTCAAGCAGACTGAAGGAACCGATATAAAGGTTTACACCCACGCAGAGACGTTTCCAGCTCATTCATATCCAGAGTTCAAGAAGTTTGACCACTTGGTAGCAAATTGGGGAGGGAGCTGGCTCCACCAAAAGAAAGAGTTTGCAGAGTTTCCAGGCGTTATTTTGGGCACAAGCAACTGTGTTCAGCAGCCAACAAAAGCCCACGCAGATAGGATTTTCACCGTTGGAATAGCTGGCCTTGAGGGAGTCCCGCACATCAGGGATTATAATTTCGAGCCTTTGATAAAGAGGGCTTTAGAAACACCAAGAATAAAAAAGAGAAAGGGAGAAAAACTACTTACGGGATTCCATCACACCAACATCCTAGCTATGAAGGATAAGCTCATTGAGCTCATACAGGAGGGCAAGATACGGCATATATTTGTAATTGGTGGATGTGACACACCACATCCAAAGATGAGCTACTACGAAAAGCTCACCTTAATGATTCCTAAAGACGCCGTAATCTTAAGTGCCGCATGTGGGAAATTCCGCTACAATGCGAGAGATTATGGTACAATTGAAGGCATTCCAAGGTCCCTTGATTTCGGTCAGTGTAACAACGTTTATTCAATAATCGAGATTGCTATAGCCTTGGCCAACGAACTCGGAACCGATGTCAATTCGTTGCCCGTCTCAGTAGTTCTCTCATGGATGGAGCAAAAGGCAATTGGAATACTCTACACACTGCTCTACCTTGGCGTTAGGGGATTTATATCGGCCCAAGACATCCAGAGTTCTTAACACCTGGAGTATTCGAAATCCTCAGGAAACAGTTTGATCTGAGGCTCACAGGTGATCCAGGAAAAAGACCTCAGAGACATGCTTAACAAAGGAGTTAAAACAGATGGAGACTCTACCTTAGCAGAAGAACTTGACTGAGCTCACTTTTTCAATTTTTTAGGTTTCTCTAAAAGTTCTCTTTCATTTATCCCAAGTTCTTGCACTTTAAATGAGCTACAAGAGTCCTACGGCTGAAGAACAGATTCAATGAAGCCTAAACCGATGGAATACCGTTATACATATCCCCACGTCAAAATCCACGGAAACAAGGACTTACGGAGTGGAAACTTGGACAATAGTGCTCGAGTTTCCAGGCTGTCGTCCAAATGTTAATAGATTTACCAACCCTGCACCATTCTCAACGCCTTATCACTGACCTTTCCTTCCTCAACATCTGCAATTGCCCGCTCCAATATATCCAATCCCCCGTCCAGAAGCTCCTCCTCTATTGTCAAAGGTGGCTGGATTCTGAGAACATTTCCATGGAGAAATGCCAAAATTAAACCGAGCTCATAAGCCCTCCAGACAACCTTCTTAGCCTCATCGAAAGCTCTTTCCTTCGTTTCTCTGTCTTTCACTAAATCAACGCCAATCATCACGCCCTTTCCCCTGACATCCCCGATAAGCTCATGCTCTTTCTGCATTTTCTTGAGTCTTCTCATGGTGTATTCTCCAAGCTTTTCGGCCCTTTTAAGCAGATTCTTTTCTTCAATTTCTTCGATAACTGCCAAAGCTGCTCTGCTCGCCACTGGATTTCCGCTGAGCGTAAATGTATGTCCCAAAGCTGGAAGGGACTCTAAAATTTCAGCTCTGCCTATTATTGCACTTATCGGTAATCCTCCTCCAAGGGGTTTTGCAAGTGTCATTATATCCGGCACAACCCCAAAATGCTCAATTGCAAACCATTTTCCTGTTCTTCCCAGTCCGCTTTGAACCTCATCTACAACCAAAAGAATCCCATGTTCATCAAGAATTTTCTTGAGCTCTTTGAAATAATTGTCCGGAGGAACCACCATCCCGGCATCCCCCTGGATGGGCTCGGCAAATAATGCCGCGATGCCCTCCGCATAAACCTCCCTCTCAAATTTATATTCAAGGTAGGATATGCATTCAAAGTGGCATTTCACCTTTTCCTGCCCGAATGGACAGCGATAACAATCGGGATAAGGGATGTAATGAACATCGCTCAGCTCTCCTACCAAAGCTCTAAGCTCAAAATCAAGTCCTGTTATACTCATAGCCCCATACGTTGCCCCATAATAGCTTCCCAAGTAACTTAAAATTGTTCTCCTTTTTGTATATGCCCGTGCGAACTTAATTGCTCCCTCATTTGCGTCACTACCACTTAAGCCCAGAACCACCTTAGAATCCTTTATGGGAGATATTTCAAGGAGCTTTTTAGCCAAAAGAAGGGGTTCAACCGGAAAGCCATAGATAAAGGTGAAGTGTATCAACTTGTCTACTTGATCTTTTATTGATCTTACAACCCTCTCATTGTTATGTCCAACATTTTGAACAGCGGCATCGGAGAGAAAATCTATGTACTCTTTCCCCTCAATGTCCCAAACTCTGGCATTTTTTGCTTTAACACCGACAATGGGAGCATAAGTTACACGAGCAGCCTTTGGAAACACCTTCGAATATCGGGAAATTATGTCACCTTTTTTCATGATTGCCACCATAGACCATGGTAAGATTAACATCTAAATAGA
>DQUR01000081.1 GCA_015662175.1 Thermococcus paralvinellae
ACCATTGTTACTCCCCACTATTTCCTAGTTTTTCTGAGTGAATGTTAGTCTCCAACTATAACACTGCCAAGTTCGTGTCCGAGATCCTTTCCGATGGGAGAGATATACCCTTCCATTGGTACTCTCCCCAGTTTAATACCACACATATTAAGTTGCTGTATATTTATAATTCTTTCTAATTTGTAATCAATAGTCTAAAGTTAACAAATTTCTGAAAAAGTAAGTCTTTAAAAAAAGCTTTTTACAAATTCTGGAGGAAATAGTAGAATAAATTGTAAAAATTTTAAAGGCATAACTCAATCTTCACTTTTTAGAATAAAGCTGACTCAGCTAAGAAGGATTCTGAGGAAATGCCTCTCCTTCTCGTCAAGGAAGGAGTCATCACCCACCAATATTACCGTTGCTCCATATAGAAGTGCGTAATCCCTCAGCGTGGATAAAAACTTCATTACAGGAGTAAATCCATTTTCCAAGATCAGGTATTCCAATCCATCTATAACGATGAGGGATTTTTTCCTATCTCGGATGAGCTTTTCATGAACTTAACCGCCGTATCCATCATTCTGGCCAGATTCGTTGGACTAATTGTACGCTCTCCGGACAACTTGGTTATCCAGAACCAGTTTGGTAAATCCCTCTTCATCCTTGAGAACACGAGAGCCCCTTCTAATATGTTATCAGGGACAGACGGTATCATAATAATACCATCTCTGAGCTCCACCTTAACGTCAGAAAACTTAAATTCACAAAAAAACAACTATCAAGGAAAGTTTTTAACGAAACATAGGCCAGAACAACAGCAACCGCCGCTGTAGCAAAACCTATGTACCGATTAGTAAAGTAGTAACCCCTTAAGAAGGCGATAATTGCAAAAACTATCTCCAGAATACCCATCATCCTCAGGGATTCATTTTTAGTGAGGAGAAGGTAAATCCCCGAGATAGCCAGGCTTGCAGGTAGGACAATCAGAGAATACGCCATATGTTCAGGAAATAGGAATATCAACCCTATAAGGGGAATGACAAAGAAATATCTTAGCTCACGGGTATATGGAATATCACAAAGAAGTTCTTCCGAGGCACGAGTGTTTCCCAGCCATATTAAGGAAGCAAAAAATGCCAGTCCCACAACGTACACATGCTTTTTGGGAATAAAGAAATGAACGGAGAATACAAACCATGCAAGCGCGTAATAAATAAGCGCACTCCGTCCCGTAACGTGGTAATTGTAAAAGGAGAACATAGGAAACGATGAGAGCGATACCGAAGATAAATTCTATCATGGTCACCTCACCAGTTTGATATTATTCAGAACTTTTCCAAAATAAATGTTCCTTAATTAAATATTAAAGTTTTTTCATTCACTGTAGGGGTTGAGACAAATTAGCGGAAGCTCAGTGGGTTACTGAAGGGTTGTGGGTCTGACTAAGGACACCTTTTAAAGAGCAATCTTGCAATCTTCCTTAGAACCATGAAAAAGAATTATTGCCAAAGCTAATGGCAGTGTTAGAACAAGGAATCCGGACTTAATGCCATAAATTGCCGCCATGAATCCTGAGAAACTACTTCCAGCTGCTGCAGCTATTGAGGCCAGTGAACTATTTAGGGATAGCACTGAGCTTCTGGCTTCGTCTGGGATAATTTCATTGAGCCAGATGCTGAATGCTGGACTATATGTACCAAACCCAGCATTGTATATGAAAACGCAGAGAACTGCAAACGGGAGTAACTGAGAAAGTGCAAAACCAGTGTACGATGCGAGTATCAATGACAGACCAAGGGTACTGACTTTAAAACCATTGCTCCTCTTCAATAAAAATCCCGAGAGAAAATTTCCAAAAAGTGAGCCGAGAATCCCTACTATATACACGATCCCAAGCATTTTGGCGGGTGTCTTAAGCTCATCAACGAAGAGTAATTGCCAGGAGTATAGGTAGTA
>DQUR01000245.1 GCA_015662175.1 Thermococcus paralvinellae
ACAGCTTTCGTCGTGCCAACCACGATAATGCACGTCCATTCAATAATGGTTGAGCTGAAAAAACCACTCACAAAGGAAGACGTCATTGACATCTTTGAGAGCACCACAGGGGTTCTGCTCTTTGAGAAAGAGAAAGGGTTTGAGAGCACTGCCCAGCTGATAGAGTTTGCGAGAAACTTACATAGAGAGTGGAACAACCTCTATGAGATTGCCGTCTGGAAGGAGAGCATAAATGTTAAGGGCAACAGGCTGTTCTACATTCAGGCGGTTCATCAGGAGAGCGATGTGGTGCCGGAAAACATTGATGCAATTAGGGCAATGTTTGAGCTTGCGGACAGGTGGGAGAGCATAAAAAAGACCAACAAGAGCTTAGGAATTCTGAAGTGAGATATTAAACGGATAAAATCGAGTAGATGAACACTAAAAAGAACAACAAGCCCGAGAGGTAAGCAAATCCATGAGGTATGGGAAGGTGTAGTTTTTTATGAATCTTTTTCGCTCTTATGTACATTACTGTCGGCAGAATGCCTGCATAAAGTAAGCCACCAAAGGTTCCAGCCATCCAGAGAGCATTGACGAAGCTGTTCAATCCAGCAAGATATATGAATAGGGGAGGAAGAACCGTTAAAAGCCATGCATGTGGCTTTTTAATTTTAAATAGCTCCTTCATGTTGCCCATCTGAGCTAAACCAATCCCAATGTAACTTGTGCTTATTGCTGCCAATGGAAGGATTAAGCCCAAAACTTTGCCTAATCCACCGTAGAGTTGCCTAAGGGCTGACGTAGCCAGCTCAGGAGTTTCCGGTCCAAAGGCACCAACGAATGCGAGCACAAAGAAAGCATAGAACACCATAGGAACGAGATATCCAATCAGGACAGCTTTTGTAGTCTTTCTAACATCCCCCAAACCTTTCAACATCTCCGGGACAACCATATGGCTTACATAGGCAAATACAGCAACACCAATGCCCTTTGTTATAGCTGAGTAGTCTATGCTCGTTAAGTTCGAAACATTGACCCTAGGGATAACCAAAGCTATTGCAAGCGTAAGAGCACCCAACAATAGGAAATTTAGCAAAAGTTCAGCCTTTCCCGATGCTTTCAATCCCAGGAAGACTATTAAACTCATCACAAACCAGAATATCAGAGCTCCAGCTTTTTCACTAACACCAATGAGCGAGGAGAGAATATCTCCACTGCCAGCTATGTAAGCTATTAAAGCCCCATAACTTAGCACGGAGATGCTTAAAAACATTAAATATCCTCCAGTCTTTCCCAAATAGACTTCAGCAATCCTTGAGAGAGTTCCATTAGTGTAAGCAGCCAAATCAAGAACAAATAACGCTGTGAGCAATGTTAACAACCCCGTTGCAATAACAATGATTATTCCCAAAAGTCCAGTATCTTTTAAAGCGTAAGGCAAACCCAAAACTCCAGCCCCAATTTGAGTTCCGATTAGGATTGCACTTGCCTCTGCTAAGCTCAGTTTTTTCATCTTAACATCCCCATAATCTATGAACAAAAGTTCACCTTTAAAACTATATGTAATAGGCCCATTAAATATTAAAGAAATGCACCAATAGACACATAAATGCATTAAAACACATGAATTGCCGTTGCCTTAAAGCTAGCATAGACCCCTTTTCCTTCCTTAATTCCCATCTCAACCAAAGAAGAACGCGTTATAAAGGCTTTAAGCTCAATTCCACCAATATCAAGGGTTAATCTAATAAGTGGGCCCAGATCTTCAATTGCCATCACTTTGGCCTTAAACTCATTCCTTGCGGAAGTTTTTATTGGTTCATTTGAAATTATTATCTCCTCAGGTCTTATGCCAATTCTAACTTTTCCCTTAGCCTCTACGGGTAGCTCAATTAGGATTCCATTTGATTTTAAAATTCTACCCTCGGCTGTCCCCTCGATTATATTCTCAAAGCCAAGAAACCTTGCAACTTTTTCATCTTTTGGTTTTTCAAATACTTCCCTGACTTCTCCAGCCTGAATCAACCTTCCGTTAAGCATTATCCCCATCCTATCTCCCAGGCTCACAGCTTCCTCAAAAGAGTGGGTTACATGGAGGGCTGTAAAGTTGAGCTCCTTACGCCAGCGTTTCATCTCTTGAATGAGCTTGGCTCTGGTTTGGACATCAAGATTTGCAAAAGGTTCATCTAAGAGAAGAAGCTCTGGCTCTAAAACCAAAGCTCTCGCAATGGCAACTCTCTGAGCCTCACCGCCGCTTAGTGTTTTTGGCTTTCTGTGGAGCAGGTGGGATATTCCAAGGATTTCTGCAATCTCTCTAACCTTCTTTTTAATCTCGCTTTTTGGGGTTTTTCTGAGCTTTAATCCATAGGCAATGTTATCATAGACCTTCATGTGAGGGAAGAGGGCATAATCTTGAGGGATATATGCGAGGTTTCTTTTTTCTGGGGACAGAAATGTTATGTCCCTATCGTCCATGAAAATCCTCCCTGAATCTGGAACAAAAATCCCGGCAATAATCTCAAGGAGAAGAGTTTTCCCAGCACCGCTTGGACCCAAAATTATGAAATACTCTCCTTTTTGACTTCAAAGCTTATTTCTCTGAGCTTAAATTCCCTCCAGTCTTTGCTCACGTTTTCAACTTTAAGCATCTCTTGACCTCCCCACGAGCCATCTTAACACAACGAATATACCAAGGCTCAACAGTATTAAGATCACGGATATTGGTCTCGAAGCTCTCAATCCATAGTTGTTGAAGTATTCCATAACCAGAACTTGGGCTGTCTTTGGATAATAGGCAACAATTAAAATAGCTCCAACCTCACTTATTGCCCTTGCCCATGTCATTATGGCACTGCTGAGGATTGAGGGCAATGCTAAAGGCAGGCTAACTGTAAAGAATGCTTTAAGCTTTGATGCACCCAGGGTTCTTGCCACATGCTCAAGCTTTTCATCAACAGCCAAGAACCCATCACGGGCGGCATTAATTGTGAATGGTGCAGAAACAAAGAGCATTGCCATAATTATTCCCAGATAGCTGTCTAGAATTCTATTTGAAAAGGTTACGAGGAGCATAATACCGACAACGGAGTGGGGGATTACAATGGGGATATCAACAGCAGCTTGAACAAAGCTTTTACCTTTGAATTCCTTCCTTGCAAGAACATAACCAAGGGGAACGCCAAAGAGAAGGGAAATCAGCATTGTGGCCGTTGAAGTTAGGAGAGAATTTTTAAGAGCTTTTAAGACGAGTTCATCATGAAGCGTTTTTATTAACATTTCCCAATCAAGAAGTTGCTTACCAATTATAACAACAAGAGGCAGAAGAATATACAGCACAAGGAACGTCCCAATCAGAGCAAAGAATGCTGTTACATAGTCGCGCTTCATGCCTTCACCTCTCGATCTTCACATCATCTTTAATCTCTTCAGGTACGTTTCCAAATGCTACAGGTGGCCATATGAAATCCTGATAGTTCTCTGCAAAAATTTCTTTACCCCTCTCACTCAGCATGAAACGGAGGTACTTAAGGGCAAGCTCTCTGTTGGGAGCCTCCTTGAGAACGGTGACACCATAAACAATTGGCTTTGCTTTAATAGTCTTCCCTGTTGAGCCGAGTGTTATGCTAACCTGCCCGTAATAATCTGCCAGACTGAAGTCCTTTAGATTTATCTCTTTTGGCAACTCAATGAACTTTAGGTGGTGCTGCATTGCAACGCTTTTGTAGATGAAGTAATAGTCAAGAGAACCGGATTCAACTAGACCCGTTAAATCAGTCTCCTTTGGCCTTATGACAACTTTATTATTCCTAACCTGTATTTCCTTGGGAGCAATTACATGGCTGCCTTCTGCGTAGATGTTTGTGTTCTTCTCAACAAGTGTCTCAAATATCGGCTTTCCGTAATAGATGTTAGCTAATTTCATCACCATTAGACTTCTATATCCACCAGGGGTCCTGATTGGGATCACTGAAGCCAAACTTAACATCTGGCCTTGCCGGGATCTCATACCAGTTGTCTGAGTTAATTTCATCGGCGTATTTGCTCTGATCTGTAAAGGCAATTACAATCTCATTTGTGGCAAAGAGAACATAAAAATCTGTATAGTTTGGAACTAGGAGCTGGGGTATTAGGGTATAATCGGCAACAGCCACTATATCAGCGGGTTTGTGCAGATCGGTGACTTTTCTAACGGCCATGACGCTTCCACTCGCCTCTGCCTGAATTTCAACATCGTAGCCGAGCTGTTCTCTAGCGTATTTTCTAAAGGCTTCACTGATATCTTTAAGTGGCTCGCTCAGAGAACCGGCGTGAAAAATCTTTAAAGTTGCTTTTTTAAGTTCTGTTTGTTTTCCAATTGTTTTGGTATCCCTGATCCCATTTCCCCCTATGCAACCGCTCGCAGTAACTCCCCAAAATCAGAATCCCAAGTATAATTTAAAGTTAATAGCCTTTTCATAACACCACCATGAAAATACCCTGCCCTGAGTAATTTAAACATTTCGGACAGACAAAAATAGTTAAGGTAAGTGCATGTGTTTAACATAGAAAGGAAAGACCACAAACTTAAAACACCAAAAGTAGATATACTCTCAGGTGATTCTTATGAGGTTCGTCTTAATTGATGGTGAACATTATCCGGACTTAATTAAATGGACTATGGACTAATGAAAAGCTTGGAAATGTTCGTTGTACGGTGTCTTTGAAGGAAGCAAGAAAATTGGGAGTTAAAGACCTGGAAGAGCTGCTTCAGGCCCTTTAGGATTAGCTTATTGGATTTAGTTATTGTGGCAACAACAGACATAGTCGGTGAGAGAAAAGAGCTTATTGCTTCTCATCATAAGAGAAGCCCCTAGAGTAATGAAACTTGACGACGAGTCAGTAAATGTTGATGAAAAACCTAAAGGAAGCTGTGCCTGGGATTGAAAAGGGCTCTTGGAGGGAAGAAGGTGATAATCACTTGAGAGAAAAAACAGAACCACCCTCTTCAAGGGGGTATTTTAATTTGGTTAAGATCAATGGTGATGTAGAGATTGCGTATTCCCTAGCAATAAAGATAAAGCCATGAATGCCGGGAGTAAAGTTTATCTAAATAAAAATAAAGCCATACAACATTTGTCAACCTTTAAGTTATGGTGATAACCATGGAAAAGAACGCACCTATTAAGGTATACATGACAAAAAAACTCATTGGAGTGAAGCCCGATGACACTATTCAGGAAGCTTGCAAGATTATGGTAAAATTCGACATAGGATCTTTAGTTGTTGTTGAGAATGACAGGGTCATTGGCTTCTTTACGAAGTCTGATATAATAAGAAGGGTTATAGTGCCAGGTTTGCCCTACACAACTCCCGTAAAGGAAATAATGACCCGGGATTTAATAACCACAGATGCAAACACTCCAGTGAGGGAAGTTCTTAAAACAATGGCACATCACAGGATTAAACACATCCTGATTGAAGAGGAAGGAAAGATAGTTGGAGTCTTCACATTAAGCGATTTGCTTGAGGCTACAAGGAGAAAACATGAGACATCAATATCAACGGAGTGATGTTTAATGATTAAGATAGCACACATAAGCGATACCCACATAACCCAAGAGCCAGCCTTCAAGTCATATGCTTATGACTTAATAGTGAACGAGATAAATCGAAGTGATTTTGACTTAGTAATCCACACAGGTGACGTAACAAATCAGGGACTCAAAGAAG
>DQUR01000212.1 GCA_015662175.1 Thermococcus paralvinellae
CTTTACATTCCAAGGGGCTTCGCCCACGGCTTTCTCGTGCTCAGCGATGTTGCGGAAGTGGTTTACAAGGTGGACAACGTCTACGCCCCTAACTATGAGGCCGGAATAATCTGGAATGACCGCAGTATAAACATTCAGTGGCCAATCGATAACCCCATACTCTCACAGAAAGATCAAAAGTGGCCAACCCTAAAGGAGGCCATCGAGAGGGGATGGGTATTTTGAGGTGGGATGTGTCCATACGTAAGTTTTTTGATGATGAGGGTAAAGGATATCGTGAAGGGGATAAAAAATATTTGAGAGGAACAAGTTTAAGAAGTTAAAATGGGATAGCCACTTACATTCAAACTTCTTCAGTTAAAGAACTGCTAGAATTCTTTCTGGGATTCATCCGGTCTCTAAAACTTCATCGGAAGGATAAAGAAGAGGAGAAGGTATCGATCTCAACGGAGAAGAAGAGGAAAACAGTGACGATAGATGAGACCGTTGTCAAAGCGGGGAGAAAGTGTTATTACGTCCATACGGCTGTAAATGTGGAGAGAAAAATACTAGGAATTATCCAACAAGCTAAGCCATTCATAAAAGAAAACTGCAAGTGGCTTAGCTAATCAATGGAAAGCCCTAATTTAGAGAGCTCTTTTGGTGAAAGAAGTAAGGTCGAATCTGTGTTCTCTTCACTAAAAATTTTCTTCTGCTCCATTACCACCAAAAAATCCTGTTCTGTAAGATCTTCATGCTTTATTACAATTGACTTAGGTGGGTCTATGTTAAAGTGGACATGTCCTTGAGGTGATCCAAAATGTTTATATGTTTGTAATACAATTACGTATTCGGATGTTGCGTATGGAGGTTGTCAGCTTTAGAATTCCTCATGAGCTTAAGAGGAAGATGAAAAAAGTTGATATTAATTGGAGTGAGGAAATTAGGAAATTTATTGAGGCCAAGGTTAGAGAATACAGGAAAAAGAAGGCCTTGGAAGAAATTGACATAATGCTTGCAAACTTACCAAAAATTGAAAAGGGAACTGTAAGAAAGTACGTGAGGGAAGATCGTGATAGTAATTGATGCATCTTCCCTCGCTAAATATATCCTGAGAGAAGAGAATTGGGAAAAGGTTAGAGAGTACCTACTGGATGATCCCTATTCTTTGACGTTGGCTTTGGTTGAAGTCTCAAACGCCATCTGGAAACATCATGTGCTGTACAATGTAATATCGGGCAAAGAAGTGAAAGTAATGCTTGAGGCCCTGGGAAAGCTTAAAGAGGATGTTGTAGTTTTTGAGTCATTTGAGGATTACCTTGGCGATGCTATGGAGATATCGATCAATGAGAAGATTCCAATTTATGATGCTCTCTATCTGGCCCAAGCAAAGAAATATGACGGTCTTTTAACAAGTGATGAAAAACAGTGGAAAATTGGAAGAAAGCTTGGAATCAAGGCGGAATACGTGGAATAGCTCTGTGGTGGAAAATCTGGTGGTTCACCATGAGGGTTGCAATAATTGGAGCGAATGGGCAGTTAGGAACGGATTTGGTCGAGATCTTTGGGGAGGAAGCGATTCCTTTGACTCATAAAGACCTCGATGTCACCGATTTTGAGAGCTTAAAAATTTTGAGAGAGCTTAAGCCCGATGTGATAATCAATACTGCAGCTTACGTCAGGGTTGATGATGCCGAGCTCTACCCTGATAAAGCCTTCGCTGTCAATGCAATTGGGGCTTTAAACGTTGCAAAGATTGCCAATGACCTCAACTCCATCAACATTTACATCAGCACTGACTACGTCTTTGACGGAACTAAGGGTGAACCTTACACCGAAAAGGATACTCCAAATCCCATAAACGTCTATGGCGTAAGCAAGTATGCTGGGGAGATCTTTACGAGGAATTACTCCAAAAGATACTACATAATCAGGGTGGCGAGCCTTTACGGGAAGGCCGGTGCGAGGGGAAAGGGCGGAAACTTTGTCGAGTGGGTGATCGAGAGGGCTAAGCGCAGAGAGGAACTGAAGATCGTGAGCGATCAGGTTATGAGCCCCACCTATACGAAGGATGTTGCCAGGACATTGAAGGAATTTTTAGAGCTAAAGCCAGAGTTTGGAGTTTATCACATGGTGAATGACGGCCACTGCAGCTGGTATGAATTTACAAGGGAGATATTTGAGATTTTGGGCTGGGATGTTAAAGTGAAGCCCATAAAATCGAGTGAGTTGAAGAGATTTGCGAGGAGGCCAAGATTTTCGGCGCTGAGGAATGAGA
>DQUR01000065.1 GCA_015662175.1 Thermococcus paralvinellae
CCCGGGGACATCTTTACGTGGCTTGACAGCGTAATCAGGAAGCTTGAGGCGGTGGAGAGGATCGCGAGGGTGTTTAAGATTAAGGATGCAGAGTTTGGGGCAAGAGCCCTAAGGAGAGAGCTTGAAGAGGGGAGAAAGTTAAGGTAAAGGAGCTAATGGGAAATATCCGGACTATCTTGGAATTCTCTTTTTCTAACCAATTGCTTTTCAATGGTGAAAATTACATAAGGTTTTATTAGGCTTGGGAGTTCTTTCATATCCATCAACGCCGGGATCAGAGAGCAAAACGTTGTACTTCTTTCAAAAAAGACTAACCCACAAGCTGTAAAATCATCTGTGCCGGATCCCTTATCGCTGGGCCTAAGCCGAGAATGTAAATTGCCAGATACCAGTATCTCCTTTCCTCCTCATCAGGCACCAAATATTTCAGGCCGTAATAAACGACTATCAGTATGAACAGTATCCATGGGTAGTAGATGAATGCCCCAAATTTTGTAACGAGTATGTTTTCGAGCCAGTGCACTTCCCTGTAGCCGTAGTAGTGGATTGCCACAACCGTTGAGCCTATGTCAAAGAGGTGAGCTAGGACAGGATATAGGTAAAGCCTCTCAAAGGGCTTAAACCTGTAGAAAACAAGAACTGGGAGTGTAAAAACAATCGTCCAGAAAATTGTGAGCTCGTAAGGTTTCCAGCTTTTAGCGTGTGTTACAAGGAGATAGTTTGCATACAGTGCTAGAATTGTGCCCCAGGCGATTGTAACTTTTGGGTATGTTTTCAGCTTTGCATCAGCCATCAAAGCAGGAAGAATAAGGAAAAATGCCGTGAAAAATATTCCGGGTGTTAAAATCAGGGGATTTGGATTTAAAACTCCACCATCGACCAGCGCCCTAACGGTTGCTCCAAAAACGACCATGGGAGTAACAGCCCAGAAGAGCTTTTCATCAACTTTAATGCCGAGGGGTTTGATTATGTATTTGTAGGAGTATATCACACCCAAACCCAGAAGAATGGCATAGACGAGGGTGTTGTATGGATTGTAGCCTTCCCTCATGTACATGGGCCTTATGAAGTAAATCCAGAAAAATTCCCTGATCGATTCGAGCATCTCAATCCCCCTAACACGTAAGGGAGAATACTTAAATCTTTTTCGCAAGCTTTTTCTCCTAAAAATTGGAAAGCTTAATAAACCCTTAAATGTTTACAATTGGTCGGGTGACCCTCGTGCCGGCCGAACCTATGGCGATATTTGGAGCCCTTGGAGCAATGGCAATAGTTGTGTTTTTGGTTATAATAGCAATAGACTCAGTGTTTTTATGGCTTGGTGCAAAATTTGCAAAGATTGAGGATGCAAGTTTTGGAAAGGCGTTCATCGCAACACTTGGAGGACTCATAGTCTCTGTTATCATTGGAGCAATAGTTCCAGTTGTTGGAGGTCTGCTGGGACTGATAGCTTTTCTGTGGATTGTGAAAACGGTTTTTAACACGGACTGGGGCAAGGCAGTAATAGCGTGGCTTTTCGCAATAGTGATAGCAATAATCCTAATGATAATCATAATGATTGTGGTCGGGCTTTCTTTTATGGCAGTTCTTTGAACCTTTCCTTTTTTTTATAGCTTCGCAAATTATAAATATTTGAAGCGGGGATTATTTTTTGATGCCAAATGTTCTTCAAGCCAGCCGGTGAGGAGAAGAAAAGAGTGGGTCTCATTGAGGAGCTTTCACCATTAATTGGTGAGTTAGAGGAGGGGAGCATGATAGCCGCAATAACTACCGATGCCCTTGCACAGGCAATTCTTCAGTATTCTTCTCTTGCAAATGCCCTCAATTCCGGAATAACTGCTTACTATCTCGAGCCCACTAACGGGTTCTCTTTGAAGCTTTTGAGCAAGCTTTCCGAAAATACTGAAAACCTGTTCTTGGGTAAAATTTACACCTTGGATGAGCTTTCCTCTGCTTTGGAGCTTGTTGAGGACAATTCACTCATCTTTGTCTCGAACTTTTCAATCCTTGAAAGGCAGTCAAGGGAAAATCTAATTGGAATGAGAAGGGTTGTTGATGAAAAAGGGCTTTTCTTGATTTTATCCCACAATACCCTTGAGATAAATGAGCTGGATTTATATCCTGAATTCAGAAGGCTGTTTGGCATCCCTGAGCTGTTTGAGTATCTCCTTGTTCTGAGAACAAATGGATACAGGAGACACTACCGTATGAATATTAGCATCCTCAAAGCTCCACCAGAGTTTATAAAGAATATCGGGGAGCATAGCGTTCCAATTGACGAAAAAGCCAAGCTTTTCTTAGTATAGCTTCACATATCCAATTCCAAGCTGATACCTTGCATACAAAGCCAGGCCGAACAGTAGAAGTACAACAGTTAGGACAATGTAATCTTTCCTCCTCATTTTAATTGTGTACAAAAAAGTTCTCCTTTTGCTTGCCCCAAATGCCCTGCTTTCTAAAGCTATACTCAGCTCATGCGCTGTTTTTATGGATGCAATTATCAAAGGAATTAAAATGGGCACCGTATTTTTAATCCTTGAGAAAAAGCTACCCTTTTCAAGCTCAAGGCCTCTTGATCTTTGTGCATCAATTATTGTTTGGGCTAAGTTAAAGAGGGTGGGAATGTATCTCAGGGCTATTGTGAGAGTTAATCCAATCTCATAAGGCATTTTAAGCTTTATAAAGCCTAGAATAAGCTCTCTCTGAGTTGTTGTCATTAAAAGGCCAAAAGTTATCATGGCCATTGAAGCTAATCTCAGAGCA
>DQUR01000258.1 GCA_015662175.1 Thermococcus paralvinellae
AAAGAGAAGAAAATTCAAGAGTTCTTAAGGCTGGTTGAGGAGTACCGCATTGAGAGAATTAAAGAGCTTAAAAAGAAAGCTGAAGAAGAAGGTTAAACCTGATCCAGTAGTTTTTTTAACATTCTCAGGTATTTTCCAGTTTCTTCAGCTCCTTTATCTGTTATTTCAACGGCTGTCCTTGGTCTGTCTGCAAAAACCTTCTTCATCTTTATGCATCCTGTCCTCTCCAGTGTCTTTAGGTGGGAGTCCAGGTTACCTGGAGTCACATCCAAGACCTTCTGTAGTTCCTTAAATAGAACCCTCTCCCTTGGCAGGAGATAAAGCATGATTCCTAGCCTGATGGGATTCCCGAGCACATGGTTCTTCACCAGCTCCCTTAGTTCCATGGGATCACCCTAAGGTTCTAAACGCTGAGTAGATATAGGCCAAAACCGTTAGTCCGAATGCAAATGCCACAGCGAAGCCCGCGTAAATTATTGCAACGTCGGCAACCCTTGGAATCAGCGGAATGATTAGTGCTGGAATTAAGAACGCTGGAATCATTTCCTTCTCTAAGCTTTTTTCAAAGTGCCAGATCGATAGGAACATACCAAAGACCGACCAGCTTATGAAGGTTAAGTATCCTATTCCCAGTGCTACCCAGGGTTCAAACGTTCCTGAAAGATGCCTTGGTACGATGAACCAGCCGAGTATTGTTCCTGATATCCACGAGAGCACCATCGCCCATCCAAATGCTGAACCACCCATAATCTTTCTGCCTGCACTCAAATGTAGCTTTACCAGCCGTTTCCAGATTATTCTGGTAAAGTATGTAAACGCTGCGGATGCCAGAACCCAGTATGTGATTGTTAATTGCCAGGGAACCGCCTTTAGGGGCCCAATTGTTATGTAATATCCCGCCATTATCACTGCCCAGACTTGAAAGTGCATTGCTGCGTATATCTTTTCTGCGGCAATGAGCTTTTCCTCAATTCTTTCAAGCACATTTTTAAGGTTCTTAACTTCCTCCATGGTCCTCACCGATACTGAATACAACTTTGGAGTATTTAACCCAGTAAGAGTTTCTGAAATTCAGAGAAAACCTTAAGCCAGAAAAGAGTGCAATTGAGATCAGATCGAAATAAGAACTCTAAAGGTTAAACCTCTCCCTTGCTTTTTCATGGACTTGAAGCTTAAATTGACATGCCTTGCATATCTCCCCTGTCGTCGGCTGTCTGCAAATCTTACAGTGGTTCAACTTTCTCTTCGCATAGTGCTTTGCTAAAATCGGAAAAAGCTTGTCGTAGCTTCGCAATATCTGATATTTGGTTCCTGGATGCTTTTCTTCCATCTCGTTAAGCCAGTCTCTTATCTCAGCCCTAAAGGCCTCAACTGCATAGGGGCATTCACTGAAATCAGCCTCGATGTTGTTGAGAACGGCGTAAAGAGCAATCTCCTTTTCGGGGACTTCCCTCAGGGGCTTAATCCTCGGGACCAAGTCCTCGTGGATGACCTCATAATATGGCCCCGTCCTCCCCAACCTCGCAATGTCCCCGCGCATTATGTTCATCAGGAACACCTGTGCCTCATCATCCAGGTTCAAACCGATGGCTAGTTTATCCGCCCCAACGTCCTGGGCAGCATAGTTGAGCAACCATCTTCTCCACACGCCACAGTAGGAGCAGGCCCCAACTCTTTCCCCTTCATCTAAGCTTCCCAGGATTTGAACCGTTTCATCGAGGGTGAAGCCGATGTATTCCTTGAAGGAATAGACGTGGTGCTCTATCTCCAAAAGCTCTGCATTTTTCTTTGCCACTTCAACACTCTTTGGTCTATAACCTGCAATTCCTTCGTCTATCGTTATTGCAACGATTTCAAAGGGGAACTTTTTTCTGAGTTTTGCCAAGATATGGAGAAGAACAACGCTGTCCTTTCCCCCGCTTACTCCAACAGCTATCCTTTCACCGCGCTTAATCATCCCATACTTCCTCACCGTCTGCTTAACTTTTTTCTCAACTAATTCGTTAAAGTGTTTGTGACAGTAATATTTACCTTCATAACGAGCGTGATAAACAGCTTCTCTCCCACATTTTGAGCATTTCATGGCCTCACCAACCCCTCAGAATAGGCCTAAATTTTTAAAAGGGTTTTGGGTCGGTATTGGTGAGTTTGGTATCGAAAACCTTTTTATGGATAAACCCTACTTATACTATGGAGGTACTCGGGGGACTGGAATCAGAAAATTAGATAAAATTATCGGTGGTGGACTTTTGGAGGATTCTATTCTGCTGATAATCTATAACACCTATTCCCTTGGATGGGCATTGGGAGCTGAAATACTTAAAAATAGAATAAAGGAGGGGGATTTTGGGGTTATAATTAACACCGTCCTGCCATTATCCACACTTAGCATGGAAATTAGCCCTATGGGGATTGATATCTACAAAGAAGGGGAGGAAGGTAATCTAGCTATCATTGACATCTTTGCATCATACAACCGATTAGAATATCCCTATGATTATGTATATACATTGTCGAGTCTCGATATATCCACATTCGTCCCCAAATACACCTCTGCCTACAGAAAAATACTTAGAGAACATATAAAGGATAGGAGACCGGTAGGTCTTGTGGTAACTTCTGATGGATTTGGTTTTCTTATGGGAGAACAGACCTCAATACGTATTAATCAAAAGCTTCTCACACTAAAGGAAACTGCAAGGATGACCGAAAAAAGAAAGAGGCCAATAAATATTTGGTTATTAAACAAAGACAGGGTGTCAAATCGTTACATATCTTGGCTCGCATTGTATAGCCAGTACATCATTGAGTTCTGTTCCTCTGGAGATGTTAAACAAGAGACCATGATTGTAAGAAAATCTCCACTTTTGGATTTTGAGCCGGGAATTTATAAATTTAGGGTAAGAAGGGGAAAGATAGAAATTACATAGCGAGCCTTAAGCTAATTTTACGGCTTCCTTTGGATTTTCCACAAAGTGTATTTTCGCAATCTTTTTGTGGTCAAAGTAACCGTCTT
>DQUR01000146.1 GCA_015662175.1 Thermococcus paralvinellae
GCTCTTCATTATATGCCGGAACAACAACGTAGGCATTTAAAATTCTGTGAAGGAGGGATAAAAGTTCCTTCATAGTTGGAACCTCAAAGTCCGCCCTTTCCTCAACGGAGAAGCTCATTCTTCCACTTTCGTGCCCTGTTATCAAAATGCTTAAGGCTCCAACCTTTTTTGCTGGGATGATGTCATATCCGTGATCACCAATGACGACAGCTTTTGTGGGGGGAACGTTGAAATGTTCAAGGATCCTTTTGATGTGCATTTCATTGGGTTTAACTTCCTTCCAAGGGACATCATCACGTGTGAGGATTAACTCGAAGTAATCCCTTATTCCATGCATTTTTAATGCTTTGAGAGTTGCTCTCCTGCAATTTCTGGTCATAATTGCCAGTCTTATTCCCTGACCCTTTAAAAACTCCAAAACCTCTTTTGTGCCTTCAAATAGAAAGCTTTCATCAACCCTTTTGACTTCTAAATCCTCGAGCAATTTTTTCAGCTCATTAACGTCCCTCCCAGTCTCTTCCGCAATCCTAAAGAGACTCTCATACATGGGGGTTAGGTCACCAATGACCTTGTTAGGAATGCCTATCTCAAGGAGCTTTTCTTTTAATTTTTCCTTAATCTCTGCAAAAGTTGTCGGGGCACCTATGAGTGTTCCATCCAAGTCAAAGATAGCCAACTTTATGTCCATTGGAATCACCGAATAATTTATTTTACCTTTTCATTCATCTCTTTGGGATCAAGATGACTTGGGTTTCAGCGTTTATAGGGTTATCCCTCTCATTGGTTTTAACTCCCTACGTGGCAGGTCTTATGAGGAAAGCTGGGATAGTGGGAAGGGACATACACAAGTTGCATAAGCCGGAAGTTGCTGAGATGGGGGGAATTGCCATTTTAATCTCTCTTCCGCTGAGTTTGATACTGGTTTTGGATGATGTTCTCTCAAAAGCCCTGTTAATATTTCTACTTTTTGGATTGATTGGGATCCTTGATGACCTAACCAGCCTCAAGCAGTCCCATAAAGTTTTGCTATCCCTTTTGGTTTCTTTGCCTATTTTGAGTTTGAATGTGAGTAAGGAGATTGATTTGCTGGTTTTTACAATTAATCTGAAAACATTGTATTATCTGTTCGCTATCCTATTTGTTACTGGCTCCGCAAACCTAGTTAATATGCTTGCAGGCTTTAATGGCCTTGAAGTTGGAACTTCAGCGATAGCTCTGCTCTTTTTGGGTTTAATCACCTCAGGCGATGCTCAAATATTGGCCTTTGTGGGTTTTGCAGTTGCTCTTGGGTTTTTATGGTGGAATAAATATCCGGCAAGAGTTTTTCCTGGAGACACGGGAACCTTAAGCCTTGGAGCTCTGATAGGGTTAGTGGGGATACTCGGAAAAGTGGAGATCTTTGCTGTAATTCTCCTCATCCCCCATGCAATTGACTTCATGCTCAAAACAAAGATAAGGTTTAAAGGGCGCCCACTGGGGAAGACGGAGATTTTGGAAGATGGAACACTAAAAGCCCCACCATATTTGAGCTTTTTGGGATTGATAATGAGGGTAAAGAGAGTAAAAGAGTATGAACTTGTTGCAATTGTCTGGGCAATTGAGATTACTCTTGGCTTCGTTGTACTTCTTCTTCATCAATTACTTTGACCATGCCAAATCCATATTTTGTTTTTTCTCCAAATCCGTTTTCATAACCGAATTTTGCTATCTCTCCTGAGCCATAGTACTGGAAAACCATGAGGGAACCACGGAAATAGGTATCTTTAATTTTGATTCTTACGGGTTTATATTTTATGACCTCTATTTTGAAGTCCTTATCTCCTGGCATTCTTTCTTCTATCTCGGAAAAGCGCATCAGCATTATCTTTCTCAGCTTGTCGTGAAAAAGCTCTTCGTCTGGATATAGATCCCAGATTTTCATTTTATTACCGTCGAGCTTTACTGTTCTAACCATTATTGGGCTGAGAGTTGAAAATAATGTGCCATCTTTTATTTTTGGTTCTTTGAGAACCTTAACTCCATTCATAATAAAGACGGAATCCCCAATCTGAAGTATCGGGTTTTCAATAAAACCCTCAACTATAGACTTTATGATGTCAACTACTGAAGAAGAGATGTAGAGACAGACTTCATCAGATAGAATTTTGATGCCTTTGTCAGGAATCAGTTTCCTTTTTCTAACCATGATTCTCGAGAATGTGAAGTAATCTTTATGGGTAGTTTCTAGGAGTCTTGCAAGTTCTGGAGAAGTGATCGCAACCTTTTGGATAATCTGGTTGTAAACATCATAGTTATAATTGAATGGAAGAATTGTCCCCTTGTCTCTAGGTTTGAGCCTGATTTCTATTCTCATTAAACCACCCTCCTGATTAAGCATTACAATATACGTGCTAATTGTTAATAAGAATTTCGAGTGACGTTAGTATACATGGGAAAGTTATGCTGTCAGGATAACCAAGCATCTCAATCATCAAGCGTAGCACTCAATAAAAATGTACAGAAAGCAGGGAAATTGTTTAAGTAGGAGTAACTCTCTAAATTAAGGTGAGGCAGTATGATTAAAAAAGTTTTGTTTGTTTTTGCATTGCTATTGGCCGGGGTCATCTATATCCACCATGACCATAATGAATCTCAGAAAGAATCGGAAGAAAATATTCTCTGGAGCGACTATTGTGATGGTCTCGTTGAATACCAAGTTCTCAATGAGAGCTCGCTTCCAATAGATGGCTGGAGCGAGAGGGATGGTGTTCTCTTGAGAGTAGAAAATAGGAGCGTCTTTCTGAAGATAGACGAAGTCTCCAGCTTAGAACTCTCTGGATGCTCCCTTCTGAATGATACACTGTACCTGAAGTTTACGTGCTCTAAAGAAAA
>DQUR01000052.1 GCA_015662175.1 Thermococcus paralvinellae
AAGATTCAAGGAGAATTGAAAGCAATAGGGGCACTTCTTGATGACCAGCCAACCTTCCCGTTCCAATAAGACTCAAGGAGAATTGAAAGACAAACTCCCAAAACACCTTCTCCCCCGAACTCAGTTCCAATAAGACTCAAGGAGAATTGAAAGGGGAATGGGCTTCTGCTTGGGTCCTTCCAGTTGCGTCTGTTCCAATAAGACTCTAAGAGAATTGCAAGGACAAGGCAGTGAAGATTCAGAGAATTCTCATCAACGAGTTCTAATAAGACGCGAAAGAACAAGTCTTCGGGTCTGTTATCACTGCGATTAGTTCAGGCCTCCCAACTTCCTCTGCTTCCGCTCAAATAGGGAAAAAATGACAACACAACAAAAAGTCAGGTGGTTTATAACCTTCGCTAAGCCTTTTCGAGCTTCTCCACGATTTCTTTCGTTATTGTTAGTGGTTTGTCAACCTCATAGATGTCGTTCAGCTCCCACTTAACTTCCCCTCTGTTTATGGCCCTTACATACCTCCCTGCCAGCTCCTTTGCTTCCTCAAGTGTTTCAGCCTCAACAATCCTTCTAACATACCATTTCATAGAACCGTATCTAAGTTTAAATTCTGCCATGAACATTGTCATCACCAGAAAAAATTATAAGTAAAGGTATAAAAGAGTTAGGGAAGCTAAGAATTCTTCTTCAACTTAACAACCTGCTTTGCAAACTCCTCAAGAACCTCTTTCCTCTTGCCCTCAAAGAATTTTATTGAACCTGCGTAGCTGTGCCCTCCACCTTCAACTCCAGCATCTGGAAGCTTCTCCTGAAGAACCCTGATAATTTCATTCAGGTCAAAGTTGTATGCAGCCATTCCATCGCTTGCCCTGACCACTGCAAAGTCAGGACCATAGGCCAGGGTTAATATCGGTGAATCCTCACCGTATTTGTCCTTGAAGTGGTCATGAATCAAACCGCTTAGCTTTCCAGGTGAGGGGTAATCAAACTTCGGGGCATAAAGCTCAATGTCAATTGTGTTGAATCTTATTCCGTTTGGCAGAACAATGCTCTTCACATGAGGTAGAGAAGCTTTAAGTGCCTTCTCCTGTTTTGCCTTTACCTCGGGATAGATTGCATCAATCAGCTTTCTATGCCTCTGGAGATTTCCGGTGAGAAGAAGGATCTCCTCGATTATTCCCCTCCCGTCCATGAACTTCCAGTAGTAGGATTCATGGTCAACAACCTCAGCTATCTTTTTCAGGTCTTCCTCCTCCAGCCCTTTAGCCTCTTTTGCAATCCTTAAATACTGCTCAAACTCCGGGGCCTTGCTTCTGTCTCCAGTTCCTGCTATGGCTGGAAGGTGCTTTATTTTATCCTCCACCTTCGGGTTGATGAATCTTGCAAGTTCGGTTGCAAGCATTCCGGCAGTTAGCTCGTAGTAACCCCTCTTGACAAGATGGGGATTTACATGGACATCAACCCATTCATCAACTGCCCCTTTGTCTTCGCTTATGAAGTCTCTCGGATCATGGTGGTCAACGACAACGATTGGGACACCATATGCCTTCAGCCTCCTGTATGCTGGAATATCCTCTGTTGTTCCGCCGTTGTCAACTATCACAACCAACGGCAGAGGCTCACCGAACTTCATTGAGTCCTCGACGGCAAAGATTATGTCCTTTAAAACGTCCTCGAGCTCATAGAACGGTGCCCTTGATGGTCTCCTCTTGAATAGGTGCCACTCAGCTTCTGGATCTGGTGATACCTCCTTTAAGAGGGGAACTATGGCACTCTCCAAAGCCAGCCCGGAGACATAGCCGTCGGTATCCGCATGGTGTCTAAGCAGAATGGGTCTACCTTCATAGATCGCCCTCCTGATCATGAAAGCAGCTTTCATTATCTTTGGTTTAAGCTTCTCCAGAATTTCACTCTCAACGAGAAAACCCACATCTTCCGGCTGTGCTTTCTTATCGAGCTCCTCCTCAATTCTCTTCTTGACTTCAGCGGCCTCTGGGCCCCACAATCTTGACATATCGCTTATCTCTATCTGGATTTCGCCGGCATGGAATGACACCTTCCCAATGATTTCAACGATATCACCAACGTTTATGTTGGGATAAGCCCTGACACCTGGGGCTTCAAAGGCAGCTGCCCAGGTTATGCCTGTCCCGTCTGTAATTGTGAATACCGTTGGGCCACCTGTAACCTGCACCTGAATTATCTTTCCCCTGATTCTCACTGTCTTCCCGGCCAGCTCTTCACCAAGCCCCTCAATCGGTGTAACGGGTAACTCCTTTCTCACAACAACCTCTTTGTAATTCCTCAATGCAGATTCTATGAAGTCTATCTCCCTCTTCTCTGGCCTAACATCCAAAACCTGCACCAGAATTTCCATTCCAGGTTTGTATTCTTTTCCTCCAAGCAAATCCTTGCGCTTGATCAGTCCCACAACGTGGGGGTTAAGTTTAACAAAAACTCCAAAGCGCTCCACCCTATCAATAACACCCTTGTAAATCCTTCCGATTTCAACATCCTCATAATCACACGTCTTATCAAGAATATACACAATTTTAAACTTTCTCTCGCACTCCGGACAGACCCAGGTCGTTTCCATACCAGGTTCCCAGGGTTCTTTTACCCTCCCACAGATATCACAGGCCAGGACTCTCCCCGTTCCTCCACATGTCGGGCATGTGTCATAAACCGGCATAACACCTTTTCCATGACACTCGGGGCAAGGTATTTCGTCCACATCTTCATCAACACCAAAATAATCAAGGTTTTTGTAGCTCTTCAAATGCTCGCCCAGTTTAAAATCTGCTGGAACATAGCCCCATCCGTTGCAGACCTCACACTCCTTCTCGCCAGCTTTTACCTTTCCGGCTCCATGACACTCTGGGCAATCCCTAACAGCCATTCCGCTCACCCCTCAGAACAGTCATTTAATGAGAGGTGCCTCAATTTATAACTCTTTTTCTTCATATCCAGCAAAGAACATCCAAAATATAACTATGGATGCAGCATAGAGAAAGCCCGTTATGAAAAACGGGAGCACCAAAGATCTATCAAAGATAATTCCCCCCAAATACTGCCCGATTCCAAAGGTTGAAGTCCAGGCAAAACTCCGCAATGCTATTGAAGTTGCCCTTTCTTCCCTTGTGAAAAACTTCATCATAAAGGCCTCCCATATTGGATTGACGATATTCATGAGAATTGTCCTAATTATGTAAATGGCTGAAGCTATCAAAAAACTTGGTGCAAAGGGAAGGGCAACCATTAGGGCTGTGGCACTCCCGTTAAAGCTCACTATTGTTTTCACACTTCCAATTCTGTCCGCCAGAATCGGTATGGAAAACATTCCCATTGCCATGAGGAGTTGCTGCAGTGCAAATAGTCCTCCTATGCTTTCTAAACTCGTTCCAAATTTTAAGTTGAAATAGAGCCCCATATAGGGGACTGTTATGCCTGCACCAAGACCTATTATCGTTGAAGGAACTGAAAACTTTGCTATCTTTGTTAGTAGTTTCCTCCCAACTTTGAGCTTCTTTTCTTCCTCCCCGAGCACTGGAGAGATAAAGACGATTAAGGACATTTGAATCAAAATCAGAAGAGTTGCAAAGAGCAGAGTTCTTCTATACGGGTTTGCTCCATCAAGGACTCTCGGCAGTATTCCACCCAAGAGCATTCCAAAAGCTGCCCCTGCTGTTCCAAGAGCACCGTTTAGGGTAAACAGATAGTGCCTCTTTTCTTCACTTACCTCCCCGCTAAGCAGGGCAATCAAGGAAGGCCATTCAAGTGCCATGGCCATTCCAACGATTACAGAGGATAATAGCAATGTCCGGAAGATGGGCACAAAAACTTGGATCAGGCGAGCGATAAAAAACAAAAATAATGCGAGCAAGATTGTTCTTTTATAGCCAAGTTTGACGCTAACCTGGCCGGAAACCAGTAAAAGGATGGCCTGAACTATTGTTGAGATTGAAAACAGGGTTCCAATTTCTGTGAAACCCATTCCAAGGGATTTGAAGTAAAAGGGCAGGATGAACCACACAATATTGCCCCCTAACCAGCCAAAGAAGGAATAAGCTACAACTAACTTTGCATCTCTACTAAACCCCCTGTATTTTTCAAGCCTCATGGGTGAGAGTTGGAATATTCATTTATAAGCATGTCGAAGCGCTT
Source organism: Thermococcus paralvinellae (assembly GCA_015662175.1). Classification (GTDB taxonomy): domain Archaea; phylum Methanobacteriota_B; class Thermococci; order Thermococcales; family Thermococcaceae; genus Thermococcus_B; species Thermococcus_B paralvinellae_A. Next base: position 4,159 of record DQUR01000052.1, read on the forward strand.
AAACACTTGTTGTATTTAGCAAAGAAGAAATGGAATAGGATGGTGGCGATTAGATATAAGATCGCAGTTGTGTAAAAGGGATAGCTGAGGGATATCCCGAAGAGAAATCCGCCTATGTAGTTCCCTATTCCGCGCATGAAGGTTGAGAATGCTCTTCTAATACCAACAGCTGTGGCTTTCTCCTCAGTTGAGAAAAATCCAAGCATGAAAGAATCATTAATGGGCCAGACGATATTCATTAATATGCTCCTTACGATGTAAAAGAAAGCTGCCAATGTAAATATGTTGATTGATGGGAAGACGGCAAAAAGCAGAGCTGCGGAGCTTTGAAAGAGTGTTATCGTTTTTACCGGACCTATCCTGTCTACAAGCCTAGGAAGTATAAATGACCCAAGACCCATGACCAGCTGCTGGAAGAAGAAAACACCACTTATAGCCGCTAAAGTGACTCCAAAGCGCATATCAAAGTAAAGCTGCATGTATGGGATTGTTATGCCTGCACCAAGACCTATTATCGCTGAAGGAACTGAAAACTTAAGGATCTTCACTATCAGCTCTGTTCTCCACTGTATTTTTGGATTTTTCACTGGAACGTCTTTGATTATTAAAAGTGCAGGAATGGTTATTAAAAACTGTAAGAATGAAAACGCTAAAACCAGTCTGTAAGCCAGTTGAGGGGTAACTCCAAAAATATCTTCCAGGAAATCTGGCATAAAGCCTGCTAACAGAACTCCCACAGCATTGAACATCGTTCCAAGGCCAAAACTCATTGAAAATGCGCGATGCCTGAGCTCATCTCCAACCTCTTCGCTCAGAAGGGCGGAGAAATTTGGCTGTCTAATTCCCATGTTAATCCCAACGAGGAGAAATCCAAGTAAGAGAAGGTGATAATTTAAGGCCGTAACCTGGAGTATTCTTCCTATAAACCCCAAAACTGCCCCCAGAAGAAGGGACTTTTTGTAACCTATTTTCAGTGAAATCTGACCAGCTAATAGGAAGAACAGAGCACCTACAAATGTTCTCAGTGAGAAAAATGTCCCCATATCCTCCATAGAGTATCCAAGTGCTCTCAGGTAGAAGGGCATTATAAAGAAAGAAAACTGGAGGAATAGCTGGCCTATGGCGTTTAACGCTATCAGTATCTTAGCATCCCTGTTGAATTTTTGGAACATGGTTAAACTTAACATCTTAGCGTTTATAAATTTGTCGAAATAAGGCTAATTGCTAACAGTTGGTTATATATATGAACCATAAAATTTATTAGCTGTTGATAAAAACATTACTGTAAAGTGCTAAAATCAGATAATGCCCCGTTAATCGAATCAGAGGGGCTTGAATAAGCTCCTTTTCAAAAACTTTATAAAAACCCTAACCCTTCAACATAATGTGAAATTTGATCCTAACAAAATTCTAAAATTTGGAGCTGTTTCTGGCATCGCATTGCCTGTATTATTTGGTATTGTATTAACAGTCGCCATCTCCCTGAATCCATGGTTTTCTTTTTATAAAAATGCCCTCAGTGATCTGGGTTCCCTCAAGGTGCCAACCAGATGTGTCTTCAACTGTGGGCTAATCCTAATGGGGCTATTTGGCATTCTTTTTTCACTGGCCACAGTTGGATACTTTAAATCCCCAGCCCTGCATATTTTTACAGTTGCAATGGCATT
>DQUR01000012.1 GCA_015662175.1 Thermococcus paralvinellae
CAGCATCGATAAACCTGGAAAATGGCAGCTCTGGTTTCTGCTCTTTAAAGACAAAGAACCCCCTCTGCCTCAACCGATGAATGGTGATTATGCCCAAACGAATGCAACTCAAAGAATCTTAGATGCGATTGATGGTAAAATATTGAGCCTAAAATTGAACATTGAGGTTAAGTCGGTGGGACAATGAAGGATGAACTTAAAAGGATTACAGCTGGTTCAAAATTGGTACTCATTGGAACTTTGGCGTGGATAACCCTTGAATTCCTTAGCAGGATGATTATTGGAAGGCATTTTTCTTCAGAGGAATATGGAATATATAGTTTAACGTTGAGTATTTTTACTGTGTCTTTATTGATATCTACATTGGGTTTCCAGAGTGGGGTCCCCAGGGAAGTTTCATATTATTTAGAGAAATCGCCCTCAAAAGTGGATAGGCTGATATCAACGGCGTTAATTACCATCATGGCAACCAGTGTGCTGATTTCTTTAGTTTTGGTAATCAATGCAGAGAGTATTGCCAATGTATTTAAGGAGGAACGTTTAATGATCTCATTAAGGATAGTTTCCCTCGCCTTGCCCTTCTCTGCTTTATCAATAACTATAACAGCTGTGTCCAGGGGATTTGGCAGGGTTAAAGAACAGGTTTACATTCAAAATATATTTTACCCAACGACACTATTGATTCTCATAGTAGTTGTAATCTCGAAATCGTATCCTTTTACGCATGTTTTTTGGGCATATTTTGGGGCAAATTGTTTGACTTTTTTAGCGTTGTTTGCTATGATGTGGCAACTTGTTAAAATAAGGTTACTTTTTGACAGCAAACTGGGAAAAGAGTTACTTTTGTTCTCCATTCCTCTCCTTTTGAGCAGTATTTTGGGGTTTGTAATGACATGGATAGATACATTAATGATTGGATATTATCTCTCTGCCACGTCTGTTGGAGTGTATAACGCCGCGGCACCTATAGCCAAACTGCTTCCGGTTATCTTGAACTCAGTAGCCTTTCTCTATGTGCCCGTTGCATCTAAACTTTATGCCCAAAATAGAGTTAATGATTTGGCTGAACTCTATCAATCACTGACAAGGTTGGTGTTCTTTTTCACCTTCCCGATGTTTGTAATTATTATTCTGTATCCTGAGACAATCCTAGGGTATTTATTTGGATCAAAATACATTACTGCAACCCCAGCTTTGAGAATTTTGGCCGTTGGATTCATTGTCCATGTGTTTTTTGGGTTGAACGGGATGAGTTTGGTAATTATTGGAAAAACAACGCTTAATTTAGTTGGAGAACTTATCGCGGTTTTTGTGAATGTTATCTTGAATATACTCCTGATCCCAAAGTACCATCTAATTGGAGCTGCTATTGCCACTACATTCTCGTATATACTTGCAAATCTTGTAAGATCATTTTGGCTTTATCGGCTTATGAAACTTCATCCGTTTACGAGGGAATACATAATTCAGATAACTATCAGCGTCCTTACTCTGTCAGTTGCTTATCTGCTGAGTGTCGGGCTTTTTGATAAAGATTTACAGCTGATTGGAGGGGTTTTGGCATTCGTTGTGTATTTTGGGGCAATAATTCCAAGCAGGAGTGTTAGCTTGAGAGAACTTAAAGCTCTTATAGAATGAATTAAATTCTCTGGTTGAGTTTTAGCTGAG
>DQUR01000095.1 GCA_015662175.1 Thermococcus paralvinellae
AGGAAGTATTCAACGATTTCATTAAACTCATCTTTCTTTTTCTTAACGTTCTCAAAGTGGTCACACTTGTGGAGCTTTTTGAGATTCTTACACACGATCATGGAATTGTATGCATCAGGGACAAAGTTTTGAATGTAAGAGTGGAGGCAGAGCTCTTTTCTGCTTCTGAACTCCACACCACTAACTGGATTTATTTTATTTATCTCCTTGAGCTCCTCCATGACCCTGTCCATCTGTCTGTGAGTTCTGGCAAGATAAACAACCTTAAAACCCATGCTTATAGCATAGGGCAGAACTCCAGCGAGAACGCTTATGGTCTTTCCAAAACCCGTCGAGGCTTCAATTATCAAATTCTCTCCTTTTCTAACCGCTTCATCAACTAACCCGATAAACTCCTCCTGATTTGGGCGCAGGGATTTATAGGGGAAGTAATCGCTCATCCTGATTCATCAAAAAAGTTATTAATGCGTCTTTTTAACCTTTCCCACAGGGATTGAAAGAGGGGGCTAAAATGGAAGAAAAAGATAAAAAGCTCATTGAAAGTGTCATTGAAGCGTTAATTCTCGGGTGGCTGGCTTATCTATTCTTTTACCAGAACTTCCTTCTATATAAATGGCACCGCGGGCTGTCATTGCCTTCAAAGCTTCCCTTCATGGTTGCAGGGATTTTTGTAGGTTTAGCGTACTTCCTTTACAGATGGGAGAAGATAGAGAAAACCCCTGTTCCGCAGGAATTCCCAAAGGAAAAGGGGAAAGAAATCAAATCTTAAGCTCGTGGATGTGCTCGAGAACTTTAACCATCAGCTCAACGCTTGCATCAACGTCCCTCTCATCAACGACCTCTGCATTTGAGTGGATATACCTTGAAGGAATGCTTATTGCACCCGTTGGAACACCGGCCTTATTGAGGTGAATTGCTCCTGCATCTGTCCCCCCACCGAGGATGATGTCCCACTGGTATGGTATTTCATACCTCTTGGCAAGTCCCTCCATCCATCTGACAATCTCTGGATGGCAGATGACCGAGCGGTCCATTATCTTGATTGCCGTTCCTTTTCCGAGCTGTGTAACCTGCTTGTGCTCCGGAGTTCCTGGGACGTCAGCTGCGATGGTAACATCAATTGCAAAGCCGTAATCCGGATCAATGCCGAAGGCACTTGTCCTTGCTCCCCTCAGGCCAACCTCCTCCTGAACTGTTGCGACGAAGTAGATATCTGCATTAGTCTCGCTGAGCTTTCTTGCGGTTTCAACTAAGGTATAGACGGCAATTCTATCGTCAAACGCAATGCTCACGAGTCTGTGCTTTCCCAACCTCTCCAGGCGACCGTCCCATGTTATGATTGTGCCTATCCTGACACCCATCTCCTCGGCCTCATCTTTACTCTCAGCGCCAATGTCAATGAAAATCTGATCCCAGTCCGGAGCCTTCTTCCTGTCCTCTGGTTTCTGGATGTGGGGTGGGACTGAACCTCCAACACCGTAGATGAACTTACCCTTATCAACCCAGACCTTGAAGCGCTGGGCAATTAAGGTTCTAGGATCTATGCCGCCTATGGGTGCAACTCTCAAAAATCCATTTTTTTCAATGTGGGTAACCATGAGGCCAATTTGATCCATGTGTGCCGCAAGCATAACCTTTGGGCCATCACCTTTCCTGCGGGCTATAACGTTGCCAAGCTTATCCACCCTAATCTCATCAACATAGTTTTTGAGTGCCTCGATTACAACGTCTCTAACTCCCAAGAACTCGTATCCTGAAACACCGGGAGCTTCAACGATTTTTTTCAAAAGTTTGTGGTCAACCATCCCCATCACCTCTGTTCAGATGTTCATCTTAATGATCCCTGCGAAGATATTTAAGGTTTTAGGTCTGGCTGACTTCCCGGCTGTTATAGTCTATTGTCTGCGTTGATGCTGGTTTGATGAGTTTGTCTATGATGAGGGGTGCTGTTAGTCCAAGTATGATGACTGTTAACGCTAACACCAGACTTGGTTTTCCAAGCCGAACACTGGGCTGATTACAATAACCACAGAGGAATCCCAACCAAACTCAACGTAGCTATGGCCAAGCAACGGGCATTTTAAGCCCAGCCTAATGGCATAAATGACGAAAGTCACAAATAAAGAGGAATTAACGGACTTTCAAGGCTTATTACTCTCTCCCCCATCAGTCTTAACCACAATGCTGGGAACAAAGTGTCTCGTCTCCTTCGCTTCTCCAAAGAGGATTTCAACTTCCTTTTCAGTCTTCTCGTCGAGCTCTTCGATGTAAACCTCCCTTTTCTGCTTCTGCTTTACCAAGCCCCTAACCATCGCCACGGCATAAATGATGGCTTCGGGTTTAGGGGGGCAACCGGGAATGTAAACCGTCGTTGGTGGTTCAATGCCATATTCCTCCTTAAGTAGTTTGTAGAGCTCTTTCACGCCGCCAATCACTGCGTAGGTGTCATACCATATCCCGCCACCACAGGCACATGAGCCGATGGCCAATACTATCTTTGGCTCTGGAACCGCCCTCAATGCTTCAATGACCTTTGGCAAGCACTCCCTCGTCACTGGACCCGTAAAGGCTATAGCATCAGCATGCCTTGGTGAACCAACGAGCCTAATCCCGAATCTTTCAACATCTTGCTTGGGAGCAAATATGTTGAGTATTTCAATATCACAACCATTACAGCTCCCACTGTTTAAATGAAAAACCCATAAGCTCTTCTCAAACATGCCTTCCACCACCTCTTGCAAAGATTAACCTTTCGGAAACTCTCCTACTCTTACACTCAGGGCATAAAAGCATCATTTCCCTTTCCCAGGGCTGGAGTTCCTTTGCTGAGTAAAGCAAATGCCTAAAGGTGTCAAATGGTCTTTCACATTCTTCACAGCGAACCATTTGAAGTTCAACAATCTGGTGCAAATCTTCTTCGGAGAGGGTTGCCAGCTCAAATTCTTTGGTTAGCTTTATTGCTCCCGTGGGGCACACATCCTGACAGCGGGCACAGAATATACATCTCCCTATGAAGAGATGAACCACCCTAACCCCATTTCCCAAATCATAAACTTTCAGTGCCTGGGGTGGACAGGCATTTGAGCATGATGTGCATCCAATGCATTTCTCCGGGTCGATTACAGGTTTTCCTCTAAAGCCCTCCGGAACTTCAAGCGGAGCAAAAGGATACTTTTCCGTAACTTTTCCAATGCTTATGGCCTTGGTAATAAGCTTAAACCTTCCCATTGCTTACAGCCTCCCGAGATACTCATCAAGGGAGCATACCTTTTCCCCGTCAACGATAACCACGTGGTCAGTGCATGAGAAGCACGGGTCTATTGAGGCTATGATAATCGGCGCATCTGCCAACCTTTCCCCCACAAGCATTATAGGAACTGCGGGCAGGTTGTTGTACGTTGCCGCTCTTGGGCGCCATCTGTAAATCTTGTTATTCCCTTCTGTGATCACAAAGTGTATATCCTCACCTCTTGGAGCCTCTGTCACTCCTATACCAATGGCATATTTTGGAAGCTCATAATCCTTGTTTATAATATCTCCCGGGGGTAGTTGATCTAAAGCCTGCTCAATCAGCCAGAAGCTTTCAAATGTCTCCTCATACCTAACCAAAAATCTCGCGAGAGCATCTCCATCTTTATAGACAGGCACTTTAAAGTCAAGGTCTCCATAGGCAGCGTATGGATGGTCCCTTCTTACATCGGTATCAATACCGGAAGCCCTTGCAACTGGCCCAACCACACCTATTTCCCTTCCCTCCTTCTTTGGCAGAACTCCTATTCCTTCCATCCTTCTTACAAGCTCCCTCATTCCATAAGAATTATCGAGAATCTCCTTTGTTTCTTTCTTGGTTTTTTCAAGGATCTCAAGCACTTTTTTCTTCTTTTCTTCATCGACGTCTCTCCTAACCCCACCGATGAGGTTCATTCCATATGTTTTTCTGTTCCCAGTTAAAAGCTCTGCCAAGTTCATAAATGCCTCTCTTATGCGCCATGTGTGCATGAATCCAGAGTCAAAGCCGAGTAAATGAAATGCAACTCCAAACCAGAGCAGGTGCGAATGCAGTCTTTCAAGCTCAAGGAGTATGGTCCTTATGTAGAGTGCCCTCTCCGGAACTTCAATTTTGGCGGCATCTTCAACGGCTTGAGTATAGGCACAGTTGTGTGTGTAGCCACAAATTCCACAGATTCTTTCAGCCAAGAAGGGAATCTGGTTTACCGTCATCCTTTCCTCTGCCAGCTTTTCCATTCCTCTGTGGGTGTGGAACCCCCTGTAAACTGCCCTAACTATCTCTTCCCCCTTAACATGGAGCTCAAACACCTCTGGCTCGTGTAGAGCGTGATGATACGGTCCAAGTGGAACCTCCATAACCCCGGGCTTTTTCTCCCTCTTTGGAGGTTTGAACTCAACTCTTGGAGGCCTTTCATTGTAGTGGAA
>DQUR01000108.1 GCA_015662175.1 Thermococcus paralvinellae
AATGCCCTGAGGATTGCCAGTTTTTCGTCTGGAACAATCTTATAATAGGTGTTCTCATTTCCAGCTTTCTTCAACTCCTCGATTATGTAATAACCGCTCAGGTCCTCTTTTTTACCGGCACTTGCAGTGTCACTAACCGTTATAACAGCAAATTTAAACTTCTTGGGGGCCTTTGCTCTGTGCTCCTCATGGGACATTTTTACGCCTCCATTTAACAATATGCAGGGAGGTTAATAACCTTTGGGATAAGGTTGCAAGGACGTATCCACTTGGCATAGACTCGGGTAGAAGTTTTAGCTAACACTGGTTCGACTGGTTGGCCGTGAAGCTATATTTAGGCTTCAAAGTCAGGCAATGTATACGTCGGAATTGTTTTTACACCTACAGCTAAATTCTAATGTGGACACGTCCAGGTTGCAAGATGAAAAGCTCAGCGGATTGGGGGTTGAGTTCATTTAGGGAAGCCGAGTTGATATTACAGACCTGTATTTCTGGTTGAGCTTTCCGCAAATGGAACTGAATTTTTACATCTTAAAAAGCCCTCAAAGGAAAAATTTAAGGGGCCTTTGGGAGTGTCGGCCCCCTGGGGATCCCGAGGTCATCGCAACCCAGTACTCCTCGGGCGAAAATATATTGATGATTCCCAATAAAAGGATTGCTGAGCGTTTAAGTGCAGTACCCCGCTTTTTTAAGAATACTGGTGAATCGGTTGACTATGTTCCCTTGGGTGCCAAAACCTTATAACCCCATTCCCAACTTCAATTAGGTGCAAACCATGACCGGAACGATAAGCAAAATTGTGAGATTTGAAGATGAGGAGGAGTTTCTTGATGATATGGCGGAGATAATGGAGTGCTTTACATATCTGGCGAGCAGGTATGGTCATAATCCGATAGAGGGCATTCTCCTCTGGGATTACATAGGAATTCAGGATGACGAGGGGATTAAAATATTCCGCATTGGGGAGTTTCCATACATCGAAGGCACGCTTAAAGTTGACTATGAAACGTTGAGAACCTTAGAGCGATATTTTGATGAGATTGAAAGTCACCGGGATGATTTAAGCGTCGAGGAAATTAGTTATTTCATTGAGATGCTCAATGAGGCACTGGGAAGAGAAATCGTGTTTTATGAGGCTTATGATTTAGGATTAAACAGAAATGAGGCATATCTAATTTTAAACATTAAAGCACTCCATTACCTTGACCGTGTTGTGGATGTTGAAGACAGGGGTGTGCTGGATGAGGCTGTGAGGCTTTTGATGAAGTATGTATGAGGTGATTTTATGCTGTTCAAAAAGAAAGGGCTCTTTACAGTTAGTGACGCGATGAAGGTAATTGAGATTGCAAGTAGGGAAAATGCAAAAGAGATTATCGTAATGTGCGAAGCAATTGATGAAGAGGCCAGGAGAAGACTGTGGGACTATGCAAATGGAGTAAAGCTAAGGCTGATGGCAGACTTAATCGGTGAGCAGAGGGAAGTTAGAGTTGGAATTCTTGAGGGGTATGTGAGTGATAGGGTGAAGGGAATTGAGTTGTGAACTCTTTTTAGCAGAAATTTTTAACAGCTGGCAGGGAGAAGGGGGAAGCGTTGAGGGTTCTGCCTTTGGACGGAGGCAGATATTCGTAAGGTTTGCCGGCTGTGACCTCAACTGTGTATGGTGTGATTCAAAGCGGTTTATAATAGCAAAAAATGTTCCTGAATATCGATATGAAGTAGAACCTTTTTCTGGAAAGTTTGCATACAGAACAAATCCTGCCAAGCTCAATGACGTCATTGATATTGTTTTGAGACTTGATACGGGGGATGTTCATTCAATCAGCTATACTGGCGGAGAGCCAACGCTTCAAACAAAGGCATTGAAGAGACTCATGGAAGAACTGCGTAGTGTTGGCTTTAAGAACTTCTTGGAAACCAGTGGGAGCAGGCCTAATAAAATAGCCCAAATTGCTCATCTCGTTGATTATGCAAGCGTTGACATAAAAGATGAGACTGCAAGAGCTACTCTCAACTGGAGAGATTTAGTTCTAAGAGAAGTTGAAAGCATTAAAGTGTTGAAG
>DQUR01000077.1 GCA_015662175.1 Thermococcus paralvinellae
AGCTTCATGAACAGGACTTTGAACAGCAACGTCTCTGCCTTATTGCCAAGCTTTGCCATTATCAGAGTATTTCCAAGTAGCATGCCCACCATTATGGCGGTTTGCAATGCTCCGAACTGCTGAGCTGAGAAACCAATTTGAACCCTGAAGACGTAGGGCAAAACGACGGTTCCAATTGGATTGAAGAGGAAATTGATGAGCAGAGCATAGCTCATTAAAATCATTAAAGCCCTTTTTGTTTTGATGAATCTCAATCCCTCCAGCAAATCTTCTTTGATTTCACTTATGTCCTTCAGTTCTTTTGTTTTCCATTCATAATGGATGAACATCTCAAATAGTCCCGAGCCAAAGAATGAGACTGCGTTTATTAGGAGTGCCAATTTTATGCCTCCAAAAGCGTAGATAATGCCACCCAGAAGTGGCCCAGCTATCCTTGCTATTATGCCAAGAGTTTGAACCGTTGATGTAGCTCTCGTAAGCTCATCTTTCTCAACCAGATCAGCGAACATGGCACCTGTTGCCGAAGCAAAGAAAGCCCCCATTATGCTCATCAGGACTTGCACAATTAAGAGCGTCTTGAGATTAAGCAATCCAAAGGCGATTACTCCAAAGAGTAGAACGCCTCTCGCTATGTCAAGCCACACCATAAGGGCTTTTCTGTTGTATCTGTCGCCCACAACACCCGCAATTGGTGATAGAGCTAAACGAGGAACCAGCTCGGCTATGAGGAAGATGCTCATCATTGCACCGCTTTTTGTTACATCGAGGACGTAGAGGGGCAATGCTACGTCCTGAACTGCCCAGCCGAGCTGTGAAATGAACCTCCCTATGGCGTAGAGCCAGAAGTTCTTCCCAAGATTGAGCATTTTCACTACCCTCTGGATTTTTTCAAAAAATTTGTCGGTTAGATGAACTCAATAGTTATCGAACCATTTAACGTGTTTACACTCACCTCATATTTGCCTGTGTTTATGCTATGGGTATCTTCTATGTGAATACTGCCGTTGACTGCATTTGCCCTTATTTTAGCGTCACAGAATTCACTCAGGAATATATGAATATCTCCATTTATACTACTCACCGTAACGTCGTCTTCAAGCTCCTCTAAGGTTAATTCAATTGGACCGTTCACAGTGGCTACGGTCAGAGAATCTGCGGTCTTTATTGATGCCCTTATTCTGCCACTTACCGTTGCCAAGGTTTCTGCCCTGCAGCCTTCAAGGGATATATCACAGTTTACACCGCTAATTAGCTCGAATAAAGCATTTCTACCATTAACAGAGCCGTTTGCAATTGCAACTTGAACTGGAACATCTGAGGGGATATTAATCTTGACATTTACTTTGCCTTTTGGAGAGTTCTTGAACAGCCTGAAAAATCTTCTTCGGGGAGTCTCGATAATAAGTTCGTTTCCCTCCATTTTTGTTATAATACCCGCCTCGCCAGTTGCAGTGTACTCAACTTTGACATAGCTCTCATTCCATCCTTCAACTGTTATGGTGCCGTTTTCTATGTTTATCCTAACTTTTCCAACACTTTCAAATATCACTATTCTCACCCCAGATACTGCATCAGCTCGTCTAAGAGCTCTTTTACACGTTTGTTCAGCTTTGCTTTGTCTATTCCTAAACCTTCAATAAGCTCGGTGCTCTGCTCTTCCACAATCTCTCTTGCCTTCTCAAGAACCAATTTGTAAGCCTGAGAACTTTCAATGGAGTGACTCTTCTCGCCGACCCTAATCCTAACCTTTCCTTCTCCAGCTGAAATAACGACATCTTCAATGCGTATCTTGGCTCTACCCCTTCCTACGGTTATTGAAATCTCTCCAGAGTGAAGTGAGACGTAATCCGTTCCCAAGGCTAAACTTTCATTTCCACTCCTATATATGACCCTTCCATTACTCACCTCTATTGAGTAATCCTCTGTCTGGACTTTCAGCCTGTCTCCAACTTTCGTAAGCTGGAAGCCATTAGTGAGCTCTCTTATGGTGAGCATCTCACTTGATGGTTTCTCTGGATGTCCTTCACGAATTCTAATTGGACCTATTCTAACCTCCTTACCGCTTGGCGTTTCTATAACCTCGATAAATGGTAGTTTCACATATTCAAACCCTTCTCCTTCGTAAACCTTTATGAAGCCAAGGTCAACGACAGTATCGCTCTTGTTCTTCTTGTAGAGCCTGTCGGGATTTATTAGCTCATTTATCCGCTCTACGAATGCTGGATCAGATGAAGTCCTCTTACCGACTATGTTGACAGAAGTCCAAATTGCAACTGGGGAGATGAGTCTCTTTCTAATCTCGCCCAGCGGTGTCTTTGCTATGACTTCAA
>DQUR01000234.1 GCA_015662175.1 Thermococcus paralvinellae
GAAATCCTAACTGAACTTGTTGTCCAGAACATGATAGGGTATGGTAGGCTTGATCCTCTCGTGAGAGATGACAATCTTGAAGAAATAATGGTTATTGGAACTAACAAGCCAGTTTATGTGTGGCATAGGAGGTTTAACATGTGTAAAACAAACATTGTGTTCCAAGATGAGAAAGAAATCCTAAACATCATCGAGCGCATTGCGAGAGAAGTGGGAAGAAGAATTGATCAACAAAGTCCGCTTTTGGATGCCCGTTTACCTGATGGAAGCAGAGTAAATGCCACCATCCCACCAATCAGTTTAGATGGTCCAACAATTACAATTAGAAAGTTCAAAAAAGACCCGCTAACAATAATTGACCTCATAAAGTATGGTACACTTAACACCGACGTTGCAGCTTTATTATGGATATTTGTTGATGGATTAGGGGTTAAGCCTGCAAACATCCTTGTGGCTGGAGGTACTGGTTCGGGTAAGACAACAACACTGAATTCTCTTGCAATGTTCATCCCACCAAGTGAAAGGGTAATCAGCATTGAGGATACAGCTGAACTTCAACTACCAATTGAACACTGGGTTAGGCTGGAAACAAGGCCTCCAAATGTTGAGGGAAAGGGAGAAATTACAATGGATGATCTCGTTAAGAACACTTTGAGAATGCGTCCGGATAGAATCATCGTCGGTGAGGTTAGAGGGCCAGAAGCAAGAACGATGTTCACCGCTATGAACACGGGACATGATGGGGCCTTATATGGATATTCAATAATACAGCTTTCTGATGGAAGGTTTGAGCCGATTGGTACGCTTTGTAGCAGATTGTTTGAGAAGTACAAAGATAGAATAAAGAAGTACAGAGATATGGAGTACGTTGAGCTGGAGGAAAACCATTTTGATGTCGTCAGCGTTGGACCGGATTTGAAATCCGGAACTCATAGGGTTTCCAGAGTATGGAGGCGAAAGATAAGAAAGGGAGAGAGGCTTGTAAAGATTACGACAAGGACAGGAAATGAGGTTATACTCACAAAAACCCATCCATTCTTTGTGCTCTCTGAAGGCGATGTCGTTAGGAAGGAAGCAGAAAAACTAAAGGTTGGGGATAGAGTTGCTGTAATGATGAAGTCCCCAAAAATGCCCGAAAGAAAGTATAAACTCTCTCCGGAGATATACTCTGGAATCAGCGATTATTATCTCGTCCCTGATGGAGAGGGAGATATGGAGATTTTGGGGAAACGCTATAGAAAGGTCAAGAACACAGGAACACCTCCAGAGAATGCCGAGTACCTAATGTCATTAAACTCATTACCAGTAAAAATTGTGAGGGAACTTGAGGAGAAGCTTGCATACATTGTGGGTGTTATACTTGGAAGTGGTCACATCTCCTCGAATGGCATATCTGCAACATTTGATGATGAGGGATGCATGAGGGCATTCATAAATGCCGTGAAGGAGCATCTGCCAAATTCAAGGTCCATCATAAAGGACAATGGAACGGGTAAGGTTGTAACCTTCAACTCTAAGATATTTGCAGAGATGCTTTCAAGAATCTTCTCAATTCCCAAGGGCAAAAAGTTGGAGAGGTGGAATGTTCCCGATGCTGTCCTTCACAGCAGGAATTCCATAAGACACTTCATTGCAGGGCTTTTTGATGGGAATGCTTCCGTCAGTGGAGATTCCATAACACTAATAACAAAAAGTGAAAGCGGTGCAAGGAAGATATGGCATGCCCTTCAAAGGCTTGGCATAATAAGCACGGTATCAAGGCATGGGAACGGGAACCACACCTTTAGGGTTATGATAAGAGGCATTGAGAATTTGAAGAGGTTCTACGAGAACATTCCCATTAACAACACCAAACGTAAGAAGGCGCTCCAGGAGATTGTAGAAAACAAAAAGAACTATCGTGGAAGTTATGTATATGGCATACCAATTCCCGGCAAGATTATAAAGTCGCTGAGGAAAAGGTTAAACCTAACCACAGCAGAGCTCTCCAGAATAGCGTCAGCTTATGCCGGAGAAAAAATCCCAGAGAGCTTAATCCAACATGTTGAACATGATGGAGTGTCTGAAATCGGGCGTTCAGCTCTCAAAAGAATAGCAATAGCTTTCCAGAGAGTTGCCCAAGATATCAACGATTTAGATGCATGGGCGTTGGCAAAGAAGCTTGAGCTTCTTGCTGATGGAGATGTTTACTGGGATGAGGTTGTGAGTGTTGAGGAGGTTGAGCCAAGGGAACTTGGCATAGAATACCTCTATGACCTTACGGTTGAGGAGGATCATAACTACGTCGCAAACGGCATTTTGGTATCCAACTGTATGGGAACAATTCACTCCAACTCTGCAAGAGAAACAATTGTCAGACTTGAAAGCCCTCCAATGAATGTTCCAAGAATCATGATACCGGCATTGGACATCATTATTATGCAGGTAAGATATCACAGCAGAAAGAAGGGAACAATAAGAAGAATTACAGAAATTGCTGAAGTTTCTGGAATTGAGGGGGAGAGCATTCAGCTGAATAAGTTGTACAAATATGATCCGGCTAGAGATGAACTTATCGAAACGGGAGTGCCGAGTAGATTCATGAATGTCCTAGCTCAGCATACCGGGTTAAACCTAACTGAGCTTGAAATTGAAAAAGAAAAGAGAAAGCTTGTGTTGGAGTGGATGATAGAAAAAGGAATAAGAGGCATTGAGGAAGTAGGACACTACATAAGACAGTTCTACATAGATTCAGAAGAGCTTCTCAAGAGGATTGAGAGGGAAAGCACATCCGCTGAACTTACTAAGAAAGTTAAGGGTTTTATTTAGGTGATGCCAGTTGGAAATTGGCAGAAAAATAACTGAAATCTTTGAGAAAATTGGTGAAAAAACTTTGGAGATTAGTGAAAAACCTATCAGACGAATTCCTCAAGGAAAAAGTATTCAAGAGAGACTCCAGTTACTTAAGAAAATGCAGGAGGAAATTGAAAAGGAGAAGGAAGAAGAAAGGAAGAGGGAGCTTGAGGAGCTTATAGAATGGAGAGAGAAAGAACTTCAAAAGCCATTTTCTGAAAGAATTGCCGAGGCAGTGTTAAAATATTTCAGCGGTCCGGTTAGATCTCTAACAAAGTCATTGAAGGGTTTAGAGTACGATTTGTATAGGGCCAATATTAGGATGAGTAAGGATAAGTATGTTGCATTGATGATAGGCATTAGTATTCTCGCGAGCATTTTTGTATTTTTAATGGGGATACTCTTAATGTTACCTGTGGACATTTCTATGCTGTTGGGTCTTCTTGGATTTATTGGAGGATTCCTCTATATGAGAAACTATC
>DQUR01000280.1 GCA_015662175.1 Thermococcus paralvinellae
GATAAGATTGAGGGAGTTTATATGATAAACATCTGGGTTCCAATAGGAGGTGGTTGGAGTGATTAAAAAAGTTGAATCATACCCTCTTTATGATGATGGTGATCATAAAGTTTTCTGGCTTGGGATTGAGGAGGCCGAAGATGAAAAGGGAATACTCACGAACCAGTATCTAATCATTGATAACGATGAGGCTGTATTGATTGAGCCGGGAGGGTACTTTGTTTTTGAGAGAGTTCTAAAAAATGTTTCATCCAAAATATCCCCAACCAAAATAAAATATCTACTGTATTCTCACCAAGATCCCGATGTGATAGCGGGAATGAACCTCTGGTTTGAATACGCTCCACTGGCAAAGATTGTGATCTCAAAGCTTTGGATAAGATTCATCCCTCATCTGGCGGTTCTCAGTGGTTCAAGAACGATTGGCATTCCTGATGAGGGAATGGATATATCGGTAGGAAACTCAAAAATTAAAGCGCTCCCTGCGCACTATCTTCACTCCCCTGGAAACTTTGTTTTCTATGACACAAAAGCAAAGATACTCTTCAGTTCGGACATTGGTGCCGCGGCATTTCCAGAAGGAGAATGGTATCTGTTTGTTGAGGATTTTGAAAAACATACGAAATACATGGAAGCCTTCCATAAAAGATACATGAGTTCAAGTAAAGCTCTTAGAGCCTGGGTAAGGACGGTAAAAAACATTGACATCAATATGATAGCTCCTCAGCATGGTGCAATATTGGAAGGAAAGAACATTGAAAAATTTCTTAACTGGTTATATAACCTTGAAGTAGGTATCGATGTGTATGAGCATTTGTTTAAGATCTAAATATTTTAATTTTTGTACTCTATACCTTTATACCTTTTACCAATTGAAGAAACTCTTTGAGAATTTTAATAGGGAAGAGAGTCTTTTAAATGAGGTATGGATTTGACTTTGTATTATTTAAGATCTCTGGAAAGGCATCTCTATTCTACCTTCTTTGCAAGCACCTTTTGATACTCAATAGGCTCGCTCTCAGAATTTTTATGGTTGATTCTAAGCCTTTTAACGTAACTTTGAAAATCTAACTCCATGTTGTCTAAGATAGCTGTTTTTGAGGGTTGTGAATTTACACAACGTTTTATAGGTATTAAAGATTAATGCTTTGACCAATTTTACACACCTCAGACAAGACCGATGTCATCACGCATTCAGCCGGTTGATCCGTCATCATTGGCGAAGGAATTAAACGGAAAGTTCAGAAGAGATCCTCAAGCTTGACATCAATCTTATCTGGTATAAATGGCAATACATGCCTCGTTGTCTTTGGTGAGAAAACTTCTCCTTTTTTCACTGGCTCCATGACTTCCTCTTTACTTGGTGCTTTTCTGATAAAGACGTAGTCGATTTCTCCCTTGTCCATATCTTCTTTTGCATCTTCTTTGAGACCATAGTAGATAAGCTCAATTTCTCCTTCAACACTCATCTCATCAAGGACTTTGCTTACAATCTTTTGTTCTTTTAATCCACCTGGAATCTTGAATGCTTTATCTTTGCCAACTAAAGCGAACGCAATTTCTTCATTCTCTGCCAGTTCTTCGGCGTTTTCGCATTCTTCAACTGTAAGCCCTTCTTTCTTTAACCTTTTCAAAACCCTATCTAAATCACCTTTGAATGCTGGATACCAAGTATAAACCTTTACATCGTCACTGAAGTAGTCCAAAATTACTGATGGTGCTTTTTTAGCACCAAGCTTCATGAGACCGGCCCATCTGTGGTGACCATCTACAATCAGGTACATATCCTCGCCAGGAACTTTAGCTAAAAGCATGGGCTTCCAGAAAATACCGGAACCAGTAACACTCTTAATAAATGCCTCAAGCTCCTTTTGAACAAGCTGCTCATGAGGTTTCATTTTTTCCAGCTCAATAAAAACGTATTCAACCTTTTTAACTGGAATATCGTACTTTGGAACCTTTTCAACTCCCATAAACATACCTCCCAAAGCTTTACACTATTGTTAAACATTTTTATAAAATAAAAAGCTTTTCCCATAATGGAAAGAGAGCTTCATCCTTCACATTACTCTACCTTTGGGGAGACGTATCCCCATGTTCCGCATGGTTATGAAGTTTGATGAAAATTTGTAGAATCACCATAAAATTGTGGTTCTCATATGGGAAAAATAATCTTGTGAAGAAAAAGTTAACGGACTTGGAAAAATGTTTAGCAAAGTTGAATGGTGGGCCCGCGGGGATTCGAACCCCGGACCTCCGCCTCGTAAGGGCGGCGTCATGACCAACTAGACCACGGGCCCATTCCCGACAAAGTTAAAGCAAAGGAAAGATTATAAATCTTTCGCTAATCTCAATAATCGCCTTCATCAAGTTTCTCCTTCACGTATTCGGCTATTGCTCTTGCAACTGTTGGAGGGACTGCCTCTCCGACGCTGTCATACTGCACATCCTTTCCACCGAGAAATATGTGGTAGTCCGGATAGCCCATCAACCTTGCCTGCTCCCTAACGGTTAAAAGCCTGTCATCGAAGGGATGAATAAACCTGCTACCGCCTTTGACCGTGGGTGCAGCCTTATAGGGATGAAGCCTAACCCAGTTTGTAAACTTCCTCTGCGAATCTCCAAACTTATGCATTGCCATTCCCCACTTAAGCCTCATAATTTTTCTCCGCTTTCTTGGCGATAGCGGAACATACCTGTGGTTGGGGATTTCCAACGCTTCGGGAAGCCTTGGATCAGGTAAATCTCCAATCACATCCCAGACTGTCAGCTTTTCCTTAACCCTCTTAGGCTTGATGCGAATGTTTGAGATGAACACTCTCTTCCTTCTCTGGGCGGTTCCATAATCCTGAGCATCAAGAATGTTAAAGTAAATCTCCCCATAGCCGGCTTTCTCAAATTCGTATCTCAATGCGTCTTTGAGCTCACCGTCCATAATTTGGGGCACTTCCTCCATGACAAATATCTTTGGCTGGAAATCTTTCACAAAACGAATGAAGTGTAAAACAAGCTGTCCAATCGGATCATTATAGAGCCTGTCGAGGGGATTTTCCCTTCTCTTTAAGTTTGCGGCAGTGTAGGGTTCACAGGGGGGGCCTCCTATTATCACATCCGGCACTCCAACGTCCCTCATAACATCTATGGTATGAATCCTCTTTATGTCCTCAACATACATCCTAACCTCAGGGAAGTTGAACTTGTAGGTATCAGCTTTTGGAGCAAAATTCTCTATAGCTGCTAGAATCTTAAATCCTGCCTCCTTGAAACCCCTGCTAAATCCCCCCGCACCGGCAAACAAATCGATTAGCGTGTACATAGATATCACCTCACTCATCATTCATCATTAGTGAACTAAGCAAGGTTTATAAGGATTTCAAGTTAGCTATGACTGAGGCGAGACTGGTGGAGCGAGAGATAAGCGAAGAAAAACTTAAGAAGTACTTTGAAATTACGGAACAGGCTCTTAAAAAACTTGAAGTGGCAGTGCATGAGAAAAGCCTCCTCTATTCTGTTGCGAAAGACTTTTTAACAATGGCAAAAAGCTATTACACTGATGCCAAATATCACTACGAAAAAGGTGATTATGTAACCGCTTTTGCCGCTTTGAACTATGCACATGGCTTTATTGATGCCGGAGTCAGGCTGGGGGTGTTTAAAGGCGAAGATAACAGACTCTTTGCCTTCGGGTGAGTGACGGGGTGGGAAAAATGGGTGATTACATCGTTGTTTTGGAGGCTCCAATAATTGTGAGAGACGTTGAGACACCAGAGGATGCGATAAATGTTGCCGTATCAAAGGTCGCGAAGGCTTTGAACAAAGAAAAGCTTGACTTCGTGAAGGTTGAAATTGGCTATTCCCAATGTCCTGTATGTGGGAGTCCCTTTGAGAGTGCATTCGTTATTGGGAGTGTTGGTTTGGTCGGAATTTATTTGACCCTTAAAGTTTTCAATGCCCAGAGTCTGGAGCATGCAGAGAGAATTGCAAAGGCCGTTGTTGGGAAGGCTCTGAAGAGAGTCCCCCTCAAAGTTTTTGAGATTAAGGAAATCCACAACGGAAGAGGTGCGGAGGTTAATTTTGACGAGGAGAATTTTTAAAATTTTGTAACGCCATGAAGGATTACGAAATTTTAATTCCTTTTTCGCTACTTTCTTCTAAATAAGGCTTTTAAACACCCGTTAATCAACTTACAACATAACGTGTGGAGGTTTTGCCATGACAAAGTTCATATTTGTCACAGGTGGTGTTGTGAGCGGTCTGGGGAAGGGAATAACGAGCGCATCAATAGGTCTTCTCATGAAGGCAAG
Organism: Thermococcus paralvinellae; assembly: GCA_015662175.1. Classification (GTDB taxonomy): domain Archaea; phylum Methanobacteriota_B; class Thermococci; order Thermococcales; family Thermococcaceae; genus Thermococcus_B; species Thermococcus_B paralvinellae_A. The sequence continues at coordinate 4,305 of DQUR01000280.1, forward strand.
AGGTTTTAAGACCACAAACATTAAAATCGACCCGTATCTCAACTATGACGCCGGAACTATGAATCCTTACCAGCACGGTGAGGTCTTTGTTCTCGACGATGGTGGAGAAGTGGATTTAGATTTAGGCAATTATGAGAGGTTTCTGGATACAAATCTTACATTTGACCATAACATAACAACGGGAAAGGTTTATTCTGCCGTTATTGAAAAAGAAAGGAGAGGAGATTATTTGGGTGCAACGGTTCAAGTCATCCCACACATCACCAACGAAATTAAGGAGAGAATAAGAAGAATAGCCAGGGATTATGACGTTGTTATTGTGGAAATTGGTGGAACCGTTGGTGATATTGAGAGCATGCCCTTCTTGGAGGCCGCTCGTCAGATGCAGCTTGAGGAAGGAAGGGAAAACGTTGCATTCGTGCATGTAACTTATGTTCCAAAGCTTAAGGTCGTTGGCGAGCAGAAGACAAAGCCCACACAACACAGCGTTAAAGAGCTTCGCTCTTTGGGTATACAGCCTGACGCCATTGTTGCAAGGAGTGAAGACCCCCTTGAGGAAAGTGCACGCAAGAAGATCAGCCTCTTCACCAACGTTCCAGGGGAAGCTGTGATAAGCGCATATGACGTTGAAGACACCTACGAGGTTCCACTTCTACTTGAGAGGGAAGGACTCGGAAGATATCTCGTTAAGAGGCTGGGTCTTGAAGAGAGAGAGCCAGAATTGAAGGCCTGGAAAAAAATGGTTACTAAATACAAGAGTCTTAAATATTCCGTTGAAATCGCAATAGTAGGAAAATACGTGAAGCTCAGGGACTCATATCTGAGCATAATCGAGGCATTGAAGCATTCAAGTGTTGCAAATGAAGTAAAAGTCAGAATCAGGTGGATTGAGGCAGAGGACGTCGAGAAATATGGCGTTGGCTTGCTTGAGGGTGTTGATGGCATAATAATCCCAGGGGGCTTTGGTGCAAGAGGGGCTGAAGGCAAGATGATGGCAATCAGATACGCAAGGGAAAATAACATCCCATTCTTGGGAATATGCTTTGGATTCCAGCTGACTGTTGTGGAGTTTGCGAGGAATGTTTTAGGGCTTAAAGGGGCACATTCGACAGAGATTAATCCGGATACACCATACCCTGTCGTTGATTTACTGCCGGAACAGAGGGGCATTAACAGGCTCGGAGGAACCATGAGGTTGGGGGCCTACCCAGTCAAGATTAAGCAGGACACGTTGGCTCACAGGGTATATGGAGGAGAGCTTGTGTATGAGAGACACAGGCACAGGTGGGAGGTCAATCCCGACTACATTGAGAAGTTTGAAAGAGCCGGTTTAATTTTCAGTGGAATTTCAGCTGATGACAAAAGGAGAATGGAGATACTTGAATTGCCGGGGCATAGGTATTTTATTGCAACACAGTTCCACCCAGAGTTTAAATCAAGGCCAATGAAACCGGCACCAGTGTTCAGATGGCTGGTAAAGGCGGCAAAAGAAAAGAAATTTAATGGGTGATCTCAACAAACTCCCCTTCTAGGATTTCTTCTTCAAGGTTCCTCTCTTCCCCTGTAAGCCCTGTAAGTTCAAGATAGAACATTAGACCGCCAATGGATATCACAGCCTGCATTAAAGCCTGAAACGGCGCTTCAATTAAATTCAAAAGTAGCTGTGTCATAAACCCCGACGTTCCCAGCATCAGAAGTCCCCTGAAAGAGCCCGGCACCACCATTATTAGAATCGTAGAAATTAACAACAGAGCTCCAAACGCTAAAGTTGAGAGTTTGTTTTTAAAAGCCACACTAAAGCACTCAAATGCCTCACTTATTGACCCCTTGATTACGTATATTGGAACTGCCATCGAGCTCAAGCCAACGAGGAAGAAAACTAGAGGGAGTTCAATTAGTATTATAAGGAAAATAGCTACCAGTATAAAGACTCCATGTCCCGTCATTACTCCGGTCACAAAGAGAAGAATTACTGGAATCAGCGGAATAATTATTGTTGCAAGCACGATTAGCCCCATGATTATGTTAATGACAAACACCTGAATCATGTTCCTGAAACCCTCTATGAAGAGCTGGGATAGTGAACATTTTCCCCCTTCCTTTACTGTGAGGGCTCCTTTTACAATCCCATACTGACCAACCGCATTTAGCAATGCCGAGAGAATCCCAAGAACAGATAGGGCTTTAATGTAATCAATGAATTTTTCCATATCCTCCTTTGAGATTGAGCTACCGTATTCCTCCACAATAACGTTTCCTTCCTGTTTTTGCTCAGGCTTTTCTTCCATCTTACCCATAGGCCACATATCGTGATCCTTCAGAAGGTAAGCCGAGATTGGTGCCAGTAGAAGAGAGATAACAAGTGGAATCACTAAGAGTTTTGGATGTTTGGTTATGATCTCAATTGTTTTAGCAAAGGCATCTAGGGCTTCCATTAACTACCACCTTAATCAGTAATCTATTCAAGTACTTTAAATCTTTTTTCTGAAACCGGGAAAAAGCTTATAAACGAACTCCTTAAAATGCCCATGAAGTTAAGATCATCATTGGGGTGGGAGACATGGCTATCTGGCAAGGAAGACCACTCAAAAAGCCTTCAGGTGGAAGAATTGTCCTCGCAAGAAAGAAGAGAAAGAGGGAGCTTGGAAGAGAGCCTGCCTTCACTAGAGTTGCTGAATACAAAGAGGAAAGAAAAATCATCAGGACATTCGGTGGAAACAGAAAGGTAAGACTTGTTCAGGCACTCTATGCAAACGTTTTCGATGGCGGAAAAGGCAGGAAGGTTAGAATACTGAGCGTTGTGGAGAATCCGGCAAATAGACAGTACATCAGAAGGAATATCATCACAAAGGGTGCAATCATTCAGACTGAGGTTGGGAAGGCCATCGTTACATCAAGACCGGGGCAGGATGGTGTTGTTAACGCTGTTTTAATAAAAGAAGAAAAGAGCGCCTGATTTTGGGCCTTTTTGTAGTTTTATTTTTCGATAATAACGGCATGGAAAAATGCTACTTTGCCGGTTATAAACTTTGGAACTACCATTATTATTCCCAGTTTTACTGTATAGGACACTTTTATAATCCTTATGATATCAAAGTTCCTCTGCCGCTCATAACCATAATTTCGAGGGACGATCCGGGGTTGCAAGAGATAATCTTTGCAATAGCTGAAGCGGAGGAGCTCAAAATCTTTGAGTATGGAGAAGACTTAAATTTGCACTCAAATTTGCACTCTTATTCTCCAAAAATACATTGGTAGGATTATGACGATCGAGATTACAAATGCAATTATTGTAGAGATTTTCACGCCTGTTGGAGCATAAACCGCGAAGGTGAACATCTCCAGAAGATAAGCTGGAGGACCGAATTTTAGAAGCTCGTTTTCAATTTGAGGACTCGAAAAACGCTCATACAGATAGAAGAATGTTAGCGATACCACAAACCAGCCCAAATAGTTTGTCCAGGGAATACCAAACCAGTTTATTTCCGTCGTTGTTTCCCAAACCCAAGCTCTCCAAGAGGTCATTATTGGATCAACTGATAAATCCATAATGACCATTAGGATTGATGCAAAAACAATCTTGCCAGGTTTATCTTTGAAAAGATAGTGCGCGGTTAGGTATGAGATGAAGCCAAAAATTGTCCAGGCAATTGGAACAAAGAGCGCTACACCAAAGATCTGAGGCTTGAGGTTTTCATAATAATAACAACCAAAAGGTGCGCATACGTTTGTTCCAATTACTTCTGCAAAGAACCCAACAGAGGATGAAATTATAAAGAACCTTGGCAAATCCTTCCAAAGTCTATGTGAAGCAACAAACATTGCAAATAGGTAGAAGGCAATATACATGGGTGAACGCTTAAAAAGATTAGCAAGTAGGATGAGTGTTAAAATAATTCGTAACTCTCTCCTCATATCTCCAACTAATTCGATCTTAGGAAAGGATATTGGTTTCTTTATGAGAGCAAAAATTCAAACCATATACGTAACAATAAGTTTGAGGGTGGTTAAGATGATACTGTTCACAATAATAACTGGCTGTTTAAAGGACACCGAAAATTATGAGAACCCCATAATAGGCTCAAAAAACCATCTGGGACATTCATAAGAGTTCTGCAAGATAACTATATTGCTTCAGGATCAGTACGGGCAGATAATAAATACCCCAACGGCGGTCGGATTTAAAAATAAATACGGGCAAAACTAAATCCTAATTTTAGAGCCTATCCCCCTGGTATTTAGAGCTTTTGTCACCTTAACGTATATATGTGGTTTGATGTCCTCCCCTTTTCTTGCTCGCACCACGTTTATTACGGTGGTTGCTACCTCCTCAAACATCCACATTCACAAAGTAAGATCAATGATCATGAGAGCTTCAAACTTTGATTCGGCAAGGAGCAACAAGTTGGAAAATACCAGCACAATTACAATCATTCTTTATCTTTTCTAACTCTTGAGAGGTGCGGGCTATAGATCCTTTCCTCAATAAGCCTAGGAATGTCAGTGGCAGGTAGTCTGTTAAGAATCTTTCCCACGTTTAACCGTCCACCAATCTTAATGACTTCAGTATAGCACTTGTGTCAAGCCCTGCAAGGGCAATCTGGGCTTTGTATAGGTAGAGTGTGTCAAGAATATCAATGATTATGAGATGATGGTCATTTTCTCTTGCCCAACTGAGTAGATGATAAAATCCCTTGTAAGGAAACACCAATGAGTCATATTCTATCAGGACACTCTCTCCCGGGACAATATTTTGACCCGCCAGAATTCCCAGAATCGGATAATCTCGTTTTTGTTGTCCATGAATATCACCCATTAATATACGTAATTCTGAGTTATTAGCTTTCAGGTAAGTTCTCTAGACTAAAACTCAGGGATCCTAATTGGTGTTTGAAGCTCGTTTTTCTCGAGGTTTGTGGCCAGCATCCTTATTCTTTCAACGCCTTTTATCTCCTTGATGTATTCAGCAACGCTCCTTGGAACGAGCTCCTCCCAGGGCTTGCCCTCAATCATTCTTTTCCTTATCTCTGTGGCCGAAAGGATGTCCTTCTTGAACATTGGCTGGACTATGACTTCATAGCCTTTTTCACGGAAAAGTTGGGCCACCAGGGAATTGCCGGTAAACACCACATCGAATTTTGGGACCATGCTGACCACATAGGTTGCCCAGATTGCGTTGAAGTTTATATCGGGTAGTGGGATTAAGTAATACCTTTTCTTAAACTCCATCTCCTCAAGCGCCCTGATCAGCATTTCCATCCTCTCACTTGTTGTAAAGGGGTTTTTTAGGGTATGGCTCGCCTGTGCACTTCCTATTCCTATTATGACTTCATCAACCTGTGAAAAAACGAATTCAAGGGCCTTCATATGTCCGTTGTGAACGGGCTGAAAGCGGCCAACGATCAAGCCGCGCTTTGGCATTTAATCACCCCCAGGCTAACCTGGCCTCCACCTCATCCCCGACCTTAACCCCCAGAACTTCAGCGGCTGAACCCTGATTGACGGCTATCTCAAGGTAGTCATGGCTTCCCGGCAGGGCCAGAAGCTCACCCTTCTTAACCTGCCCGTAAGTGTCAAGATAGGGGATTTTAAACCCCTTGACTTCAACGTATTCTGGTCTTTCGTAATTCTCCAGATTGAGTATCACATTCCCAAAGTCATCTATGTAAATAACCTTTAAAATCCATTTATCCTCCTCTCGCACCGGCTTTAAATCAAGCTTCACGATTTCGTCCAGGCTAATTTCTCTTCCAAGGCGGGAGGGCTCATAGCCCAGATCCAGCAGAGCCCCCACCGGACCGAAGACATCCCTTCCATGGAACGTCGAGCTAACCTTTCTTCCGATTATAGCTTCAATCTTTTTAATGTTAATTTCATAAGCTGTCGTTGGATTTATGTGCTTCAGCGGAAGGGTTGCCAGACCGTTATCCGGAACCACCAGAAACTGGTTCCCTTCGATTATCAGTGCCCTCCTATCAGTCCCAACCCCAGGATCAATCACTCCAACGTGAATTGTGTCTTTTGGATAATACTTAACAACCTGCTCCATAACAAAGGAGCCCTCAAGAACGCTGTGTCTGGTAATTGAATGGGTAATATCGACGAGCGTTGTCCCTGGGTTTATGCTCAGGATTGCCCCCTTCATTTCCCCCACATAGGGCCCCTTAATTCCGAAGTCCGTGGTTAGTGTAATCATTGCAACCACCTAAAGGTTATTAAGGCTCACCCCTTAAAGAGCCTTTGGGGTGAGGGGATGATAATCGTTGTGTACCACAACATCAATGCAACAAGAAAGCTTGAGGAGTTTGCTAAAATAGCCTTTGGCTTTGATGTTGATTTGCTGGTGATTTCAAAGCCCACTGGCACAGCAGCCCAGATGGGAGTGCCGGAGATACATAAGGAGGCGTTTAAGAAAGGCAAAAACATCTTAATCGTTGGGGATTTACCCGATGCCATTGAGGTGATCCAGCCTGATGAAATTTATACAATCACGAAGTTTGGGGGGCCAGCTAACTGGAAAGAGTTGAGGGAAAAAGTGAAGGGAAAAAAGGTGATGTTCATTTTTGGTGGAACCGAGCCTGGATTGAGCAAAAAGGAAATCGAAATGGGAATCCCAATTAACGTGAGGTGGGAGGTTGGTGAGCTGGGGGAACTGGCGATCCTCCTCCATGAATTAAACAGGTGAGCCAGTTGAAAAAATGCGCTCTCCTCTTGCTTTTGATAATTTTTGCATCGGGGTGCCTGATCAAGCAACCTGCCGTAGTTACCTTTGATGTCGATAGGACGGTTGTAAAGGCTGGGGGAACCTTCCATATAATCGTGACCATTAACAATACTGGAAAAGTTGCATTTGTTGATGCAAACTTAATGATCAACAATCGAAATTTTAAGATCCTTCAGAAACCAGGGTTCCCTGCCCCGCTGAAAGTAGGTCAAAAAGCCGAGCTTGTGTGGATTGTAAAAGCTCCCGACAAGCCAGGAGTATACACGATAGGAGTACCTTTAGAGCTTGTTGATGAACTTCACAGGACATGGAAGGGCTTTTACCACGAATTTACCATAACCGTCGTTGAAGAGGAAAGTGAAATCCCATCTGGAGAACTTTACGTGGACTTAAAAATGCCCGGAATAATAGAAGGGGGAAAACTCTTTAACATAACCCTGGAATTGAGGAACGTTGGAGCAGCACCGATAGAGCTGAGTGAGGTTTCCCTTAAACTTCCTGATGGGTTAAGAATGATCAATCAGACTAAAATCCCCCAAAAGCTGAAAAGCGGTGAGTCCTATTCATTGGTTTACCAGATAAAGGCCCCATACCAATACCTGGATGGATATATAACCGTCATTGTGTTCTATTTTGAGAACAACGTGAAAAGGAAGGAGATTAAAAGTGAGCACCTAGAGGTAATATGGAGGCCATGGTTTGCAGACAACGAGACGCTGAGAGAGGCATATAAAGACAATTACTACTGGATCAAAAACAGGTACCTTGTTGATGGTTACTGGATTGAAAGGTTTAACTCCATGCCTTATGCCGATGTAAACAGATCCTATGTCATACCTATCATCCTGGGCTCAAAATCCGAGGTTGATGCAGGCAGGAGGATATACGCATGGATTGTTGAGCGTTATAAGTTTGGTGACACAACGGCTTCCATCGATCCACAGAAGATTCTCCAGCAAAACAAAATCAGCTATGCTGAGGGGCAATTGTTATATACAGCCCTGATGAAGTCCATTAATGTGCCGGCAAGAATAATCAGCCTGTATAATGGAACGGATTGCACTATAAGGTCACTGTCAGAGTTCTATTCCGGGGGTAAATGGTATGTTGTGGACTTTAGGCATGGGTTTATTGGAAGCAGGGAGGAATACATAGCAACCCCGTACTTTCCCAGGATTTACCAGCTCCTAACCCAGGGGAATTATAAGCTTGTTGCACAGGCTCCGGAAGAGTTAAGGGGACATGAGCATATTGATGTCGGCCCGGATTATCTTGCGAATCTTAAGGACAAGTTAACAACTGAGATTGAAAAAAGGCTCAACCCAATGCTTAAAACAAAGCTCACACTGATGCTTAACGGGATGAACGAAAATGAGCAAATTTTCGCATTGTTCATACTTGCCTCAGCCCCTGAGAAGGAGCTGAATGAGATGCTCATCAAATATGATTACAGGGACATCGCGAAGACCCTTAGGGCTCTTTATGAGTTTTACAAGGACAAGCCCTGGCCGGATGACTTCAGGAAATACTGGTATATCCTCAGGGGGGTATACAGGTGATAGTGGTGCTCAGACTGGGACACAGGCCTGAGAGGGATAAAAGGATAACAACGCACGTAGCCCTAACAGCGAGGGCATTTGGGGCTGATGGGATAATAATCGCGGCTGATGAGGATGAGCATGTTAGGGATAGTGTTGAAGACGTTGTAAAACGCTGGGGCGGGCCATTTTTCATAAGGTTCAACCCTCATTGGAAAAGGGTAATTCGTGAATGGGGAGGAAAGGTGGTTCACCTCACGATGTATGGGATTCATGTGGATGATGTATTGCCCAGAATCAGGGAAGATTTAAAGCGTGGAGAGGATATTCTGATCGTTGTTGGGGCGGAAAAAGTTCCAAGGGAAGTTTATGAGCTTGCCCACTACAACGTTGCAATTGGAAATCAGCCACACAGCGAGGTTGCCGCTTTAGCAGTATTTTTGGACAGACTTTTAGATGGGGAAGGATTAAGGAAGGAGTTCAAAAATGCCAGACTTAAGATAATACCCCAAGAAAAGGGGAAGAAGGTGGTAGAAGGGGATGCTCAATAAATACAGGCCAGTTTTTAAGGGTTACTTGGAGATGATCGTTAAACCCCTATTAAAAGTTGGCCTGACCCCAAATCAGCTCACCGTTATCGGAATGCTGGTATCTCTACTGGCCGCTTACCTTTTTGCCATGGGAGAGCAGAGAATAGCGGCGCTAACTTTGATCTTGGGCTCATTAATCGACGCTCTTGATGGGACTTTAGCAAGGTTAACCGGCAGAACTTCCCGTTTTGGGGCGTTTTTGGATTCAACAACCGATAGGGTTAGCGATGGGGTGATTTTATTTGGAATTGCCTGTGGTGGTTTGGTTAACTGGAAAATTGCGTTCACAGCTCTAATCGGATCGTATCTTGTGAGTTATGAGAGGTGCAGGGCAGAACTTGCTGGAAGCGGGACTTTGGCGGTTGGCATTGCGGAGAGGGCTGAGAGGTTGTTGATTTTAATAGTTACAGCGTTGCTTAACAGAGTGCATATAGGGGTTTACATCGTTGCTGTCCTGGCCTGGATCACGGCCTTTCAAAGGCTATGGGAGGCGAGGAAAAGACTGAGTTGAAGGGGATGATGACAATTTCGCTGGCTGAATCGTGATGAGCCCTGCCGTTACTGACCTCACAGCTCAGACACTATGTCCAGAACTTCCCTTAGGTCACTTATTATGAACTCACACTCCCCCCAGAGATCCCTCTTTTGTCCGGTTTTATCAAGCAAGATGCTTATCATACCAACTCGC
>DQUR01000208.1 GCA_015662175.1 Thermococcus paralvinellae
CCAGCTTTCTTAAAACATTCTCTCCGAATCAAAAGCGTTGGGCTTCCAATGAAGTTCTCGCGAAGAAGATGATGGTACACATTTCCCCGATATCTGGGAAAGCGTTTCCCTATTATCCTGCCATTTTCTTGGGATACATAGTAGAAGCCACCATACACAACCCCAACCTTTTTCTCAAGAGTTTCGAATTTCTCTATTTGGACACTTAGTCTGTTAGGGAGCCATTCGTCATCATCATCAAGCAGGGCTATGAATTTACCTCTCGCCTTTTTAATGCCGGTGTTTCTTGCAACTGGACCTCCCGAGTTTTTCTTAAGCCGCAAGTATCTGATGCGTCCATCCTTAAAGCTTTCGATGACTTTTGGGGTCCTGTCCTGAGATGCGTCATCAACAACTATCAATTCAAAGTCTTCAAACTTCTGATTAAGCACACTCTCTATAGCCCTTTTTAGGAGGCTAGCTCGGTTGTAAGTTGGGATAATAACTGAAACCAATGGTCTACCCATGCTTAATCTCCTGAATTACCTTTTCCATAGTGGATATAATTTCTTTTCTCAATTCTTCACGTGCTAAAGCAATCTCAATGTTTGCCCTTATAAACCCCACCTTGGTCCCAACGTCGTATCTTTTCCCTTCAACCTCTCTGGCAAGCATCTTGGTCCCTTCTTTCACCAGTGATCTCAGTGCATCCGTCAATTGGATTTCACCATTTTTGTCGGGCTTGACATTCCTTAAAGCGTCAAAAACCTCTGGAGTTAAAACATAGCGCCCCACAATGGCTACATTACTTGGCGCTTTTTCCCTGGGAGGTTTTTCAATTAAATCGCGAACTTCATAGAGGCTTCCCCGAATTTTTGTTCCATAAACGATGCCATACTTACTGACATCATCCCAGGCAACCCTTTCCACGCCCAAAACGGGGGCATTAAAGCGCTCAAAAATTTCCATTAGTTGTTTTACTGCGGGTTTATTGTTGATGACGATGTCATCGCCCAAGAGCACGGCGAAGGGTTCCCCGTTGACGTGCTTTTCCGCGTGGAGGATGGCATCACCCAGTCCTAAAGGTTTCTTCTGCCTAACGTAATAAATGTCAACCATCTCACCAATCTCCTCAACCTGCTTGAGCTTATCAACCTTACCCCTTTCCCTCAAATAATACTCCAGCTCAAAGCTTCTATCAAAGTAATCTTCAATGGCCCTCTTCCCCTTCCCCGTTATGATTAAAATATCATCAATGCCCGCTCTTATCGCTTCCTCAACAACGTAATGAATCACCGGTCTATCCACAACCGGAAGCATCTCCTTCGGCATCGACTTCGTTATGGGAAGCATTCTAGTGCCTAAACCCGCGGCGGGGATGACGGCTTTCCTAACCCTCACCAGCACACCCCCTCGTAAACCTTTGCAGTTTTTTCAGCGGATCTAATGCGTCTCCCATCGATGACAATCTTCCCGGAATAATCCAGCCCCTCAAACTCCTCCCACTCGGTAACTATTAAAATAACATCACTCGCGTTAAGAACTTCCCCCGGTGAAGTGGCATAACTAATCTTACCCCCGACGTCAGGATAAAACCTCCTAAAATTCTCCATAGCCTTGGGATCGTAAGCTATTACTTTGGCATTTTCCTCAAGGAGTTTCTTGATGATTGGATACGCCCTGGTTTCCCTAACATCATCGGTGTTGGGCTTGAAGGCCAAACCAAGAACCCCAACGGTTTTGCCATTAAGCTTTGGAACGTGCTTTTTGAGGAGCTCGATCAACTTCAACGGCTGTTTTTCGTTAACCTCCACCACTGCTTTTAGAATTAGTGGTTCTTCTCCTAGTTCTTCAGCTTTTCTAATTAACGCTTTCACGTCCTTTGGGAAGCATGAGCCGCCCCAGCCAATTCCAGTCCTGAAGAAGTGCGGGCTAATCCTATGATCCAAACCAACGCCCTTAAAAACCTCCCACGAGTCAATGCCAAGCTTTTTGCAAATGTTACCAATCTCGTTCGCAAAGCTAATCTTTGTCGCAAGAAAAGCGTTTGAGGCGTATTTAATCATTTCGGCAGTCTTAATGTCAACAAAAAGCTTGGGCGCTTTAATGGGTTTGTAAAGCCTCTCCAAGATTTGTCTCGTTCTATCATCTCGCACGCCCAAGACTATCCTATCAGGATTTAAGAAGTCTCTCAGTGCAACGCCTTCCCTCAAAAATTCAGGGTTCATTGCTAGGCCAAAATCCTCAAAGGCTTTTTTGCCAGAATATTTTTCGATCAGGGGTTTAACAGTATTTTCGGTTGTGCCGGGCAGGACCGTGCTCTTCACGACAACAACGTGATACGAGTCCTTCTCCTTAAGGGCCCTTCCAATGGCCCTCGCCGCAGATTCAACATACTGAAGGTCTATAGAGCCATCCTTTTTGGATGGTGTTCCCACGCATATGAAGGTGACCTCAGAATTGGAGATTGCCTCGAAATAGTCACTGGTCGCGTAATACTTTCCCCTAAATTCTCTCATGAGCTCTTCGAGTCCACTCTCATAAATTGGAGCCCGGGCATCATTTATCATCTCAATTTTCTTATCGTCAATATCAACAAAAACAACATCATAACCGAGCCTCACAAAACCCATTCCAGTAACAAGACCCACGTAACCACAACCAACCACCGAAACCTTCATAACCTCCCACCCTCTTAGGTTTACATGGGATTTTATGTTTAGGGATATAAACTTAACGAGAGTGAAACTATGAAAAGCAAAATTGTGATGATCCTTTCAAATCCATTTAAAGTCGATCCCCGTGTTTACAAAGAAGCTAAAACACTAGTGAAAAATGGGTATGATGTTACCATACTAGCTTGGGATAGAGATGGAATTTATCCCGAAAAAGAGGAGATGGAAGGCATACATATTAGAAGGATCAGGGTCAGGTCCAAATATGGCTCCATCTTAAGTTTTTTGGCATCTTTACCGATATTTTATCTAAGGGCACTGTTCTCATTATTGAGGATGGAATTCGATATAATCCATACCCACGATTTTGACACCGCTCTCCTTGGAGCTATCTTCAAACTTCTTCGAAAAAAGAAGTGGGTTTATGATATTCATGATATATACTTTACCAGGATCTCCCTACTTAAAGAGAAAAATTCATATGGTCTTATACAGAGTTTCTTACATTGGTTGGAAGTAACTTTTGCAAAGTGGGCGGACGTCGTTATAGTAGTCACCAAATCATTGGGCGGCAATCATGAAGGTCTCAAAGAATTTTACACCTCATTTGGGGTTCCACCTGACAAAATAAAGGTTATTTGGAATACCCCAATGCGTTCCATCTTTTCTTGTTATCCACAATTAGACTTAAAAAAGAGTGATCGCCTAACTGTAGGGTACATTGGGTCAATAAGAACAGTTAGTAACTTCATACCCCTCTTTGAGGTTGCAAAGAAACGTGGATACAAACTTCTCTTTGTTGGTGGTGGGAAATCTCGAAAAGATGTTGAGAAGCTAGCAAGAAATTATCCTGAAGTTGACGTTGAGTTCATAGACAATGTTCCCTACGAGCTTGTGCCCAACTATTATAAGCTCTGCGACGTGTTATATTCATATTTCCCACCCATAGAGAATGTAAGGAGAGCAATAAATACCAAGGTTTTTGAAAGCGCTTTTCTTGGAGTGCCTCCCATAGTCAGCGGAGACTCTCTTATGGAAGACTTTGTAACTATTTACCGGTGTGGTATTCCTTTAGACGAACTAACCCTGGAAAAACTTGAGATGGCTATTGAAAAAGCTAAGCACTTAAAATTTAGTAAGAGACCGTTTCATGAGAAATGGGTGTGGGAAAGACAGGAGGAGAAAATAATTGAGACATATAAGGAGGTCATAAAATAAAAAATATATCAAAACAAATATCAAATGGATTCCCCACTGTGGGCTATCCACTCCAGCCCTTTGTAAGAGACAATGTGGACGCTCTTAGGGGATATTTTAACAGAATTTACGTGATATCTTCTCAACCACTCGGCTATAGAAAATGGCTGAAGAACTATGAATATGACAACATCTATCAAAGTATATCACTCCCCCAAGTACATTAGTATTAAAAACTGAAGACATTCTCGCAAGAACAACTGTATTAACATTGTATATACTGCTAAAAGTGCTATTGTAACTGTATCTTCTTTAAGAAAATGATGAACAATCCCCAAGTCCCCGTACTTCATAAAATGTAGTGGAATTTAACTTTGTGTCAGACTTTAGCACTTGGAACATAAACAACCCTCAAGCCTTTACGCTATGCTTCAATGCCAAGTTCGACGTCCTCATTCCCAGAGATCAGAGCATACACAAGGATGCCGGCTTCATTAAAAACGCTCTGGAATCAAAGGAATGAGGACGTCGAACTTGGCATTGAAGCATAGCGTAAA
>DQUR01000037.1 GCA_015662175.1 Thermococcus paralvinellae
AAAACGAATCCTCACTAAACCCACCCAAGAACCTCAAAAAGCTTTCGTTGGAAGCTGCTATATCTTTGAACTAAAATAATCTGCCTCTCTAGATTGTTTTTTTACCCATTGAAGCATGCCATGGTGAATTGTTGAAGCGGATCAGCAATCTATCCACGACCTACTGTTTTTTTTGCTTAATGGCTAAAAACAAGGTTATTTCATTAACAACTTCTGGTATCATCACTTTTTTACCCCTTGATGGGAAGAATCAATTTGGAACGTAAGGGGAAGGTTTAAAGTTTGGCATCAAGAAGTAAAGGTTAGGTGACCAAATGGAGGGATTAAAAATGTTAGCAAAGCTGTTTAAGAAGCCCAATGATTTTAACATTGAAAAAGCTATTGAGTTAGTTTCTTCAAGAAAAAGTGGGGGCATTGTAATCTTCTTGGGCAAGGTTAGGGAAGAGAGCCATGGACGAAAAGTTGAAAAGCTGATCTATGAAGCCTACGAGGAAATGGCTCTCGAGGAAATGGAAAAAATCAGGAAAGAAGCAAAGGAAAAGTTCCCAATTGAGGAGATCCTGATATGGCACCGCTACGGAGAGCTTGAAGTTGGAGAAAACACAATATTAATAGTCACGGCTGGAAAGCACAGGAGAGAGGCATTTGAAGCCTGCATATGGGCAGTTGATGAAGTAAAGAAAAGGGTTCCCATATGGAAGAGAGAAGTAACTGATGAGGGGGAATTCTGGATAGAAGGGAACAAGATAATACCAGTAGATTAATTTAATGTACAATTATGTACTCTTCATTTTTTGTAAACTAATATAAATAGTAAAGAGAATCGGAATAGAAAAAGTATATATAGACCCTTTTCTTAACTTGTTCCTAGGTGGGACTAATGGAAAAGATAGCAAGCACTACTATCCCCCAAACTGGTGTTAGGAAATGGAATACTGCAACCATAGCAAAACCACCCTGGAGCAATTATTCACATTCGGGAAAGCTTGAAAGATTAATATTACAGCTTGGACGGGGGAGGGGCAAATTTTCTGAAATCGCAGGTATTCCAAGGTCTATCGGGTGTATGGGGAATAACAGGTTCATACTTAGGAGAGAGCCGCTAAGCGTTGAAAGAGTTAAAGAAATTGTCAAAGAGTTCTATTCTGCTAAAGGTAAAGAACTTTACCTAACGAACTATGACAGTCCCGAATATCTAATCAGGATTGCAAGATACGCAGCGGCACTTGGAATTAAAGAGGTTTATGCCATCGTTAGGATGGAAGACATTGAAAAAATATCCCCGGAGGAAAATGTCAACATAATTGTCGAGTTCGAATATTCCAAAGAAAACATAAACAAACTTAAAAAGCTCAACTGGGTTTACGGTGCCCTCATAATGGCGACTCCAGAGCAGTATAATGAGCTGACAGAGGACAATACTGATTTTAACGGAGAGATTTATATTGATTTGCTTTATCCCGGCTCGTTAAGGCATCTCAACTTCAATGTGATAGAGATAAAAAGGATTCACTCTTTAACGAGCAATATTTACCATGATTGCCTTGCTGGAACCCTTGCAATCACAGCTGATGGATATGCTCTACCTTGCCCTCTCCTAAGGAACTTTATAGTTGGAGACGCTAAGGTAGAAACTATCAAGCAAATTAAAAGAAAGGGGAAACTCAGGAGGTTCTGGAAACTTACGAAAGACAATATTGAAAACTGTAGAATGTGCCCGTTCAAATATCTCTGCCACGATTGCAGAGCCCTCGAATACCAAGCAAGTGGAGACATATTTGGAATTGAATACTGTACCTTAGAACTCTAAAATTGACCTGTATCCACTGCCATCCTTTTTTACCCTCTCTGCAAACTTATAATTTGGCTCAATTCCTTTCAATAAGTCGAAATAGTAAATTGCAAACTTTTTAACATATCTGCTGAACTCGAATATCCTAGCTCCGATATCTTCCTTTGACGAGAAATACCATTCAACAAGATATCCATGGGGTTTTAAAATACCAATTAGAATTTCGTAGTTTCTAAACTTTTCAAGAAGCTTTTCAGAGAGTTCATCGGTTATACCACAAAAGCCTCTGTCATATGCAGTTATGTCAATCAGTGCGGAGTACCTTCGAATTATCCCTGTTTCTTCAAGCTTTTTAATCATGTAACTAATCGTGGGCCTGGATTTTCCCAAAAGCTCGGACATTTTTGTTAGACTGGTCCTAGCGTCATACTTCAGTATGTCCATTAGGACAGCATAATCATAGCTCAAATTCCAGTCTCCAAACTCTATAGGCCTCTCAGGATAAGCTCTCACTTCATAGTATTCATAATCATCGGAATACTTTGAGAGGAGCTCTTCAATTAAGTTCGTCTGTTCTTTCGGAATATGGAGAACAGCAGAAATGCCATTTTTAAATCCAAATATTGCGGCTATTGATGGAATGAAGGGATTTCTTGCCATTTGAAGTGCAACTCTCCTTATTTCTTCCCTTGGAACAGATAAAAATGCCACATAGCTCTTTAATCCAAGCTTTGCAATGTCATAGATGGCAGAAACATGAACATATTTGCCATAATACTTGTCATAAAGTCTCTTAAGTTTATAATAATCTATGCCTTCCCTCTTTGCTATCTTCAAAAGGCTATCTCTTGGAGACTTCTCTAGGATTTCAGCAAGATATTCAATTTCTTCAATTTTTATTCTGTCCACTTTATCACACTAAGAAAAAGTTTTATGCTCAAAATTAAATTATTTTTGGTGATGGTTATGGTTAAGATCGAGGTTGTTGATATTGAAAAACCAGAGGGGGTCGAATGCATTATTGGACAGGGCAATTTCTCAATATTCACAGTTGACGACCTAGCAAGAGCACTACTAACAACTGTTCCGGGGATTAAATTTGGGATAGCCATGAATGAAGCAAAACCACAGCTGACAAGATATACGGGAAACGACAAGCAGCTTGAAGAGCTTGCAGCAAAGAATGCAGTAAAAATCGGTGCCGGGCATGTATTTGTAGTCCTCATGAGAAATGCGTTCCCAATAAACGTCCTTAACACGGTTAAAAACCATCCAGCGGTTGCCATGGTTTATGGAGCAAGCGAGAATCCAATGCAGGTCATAGTGGCAGAGACAGAGTTGGGAAGGTCAGTCCTTGGAATAGTCGATGGCAAAGCCGCAAACAAAATCGAGACAGAAGAGCAGAGAAAGGAAAGAAGAGAACTCGTTGAAAAGATTGGCTACACTATTGATTGAAGAATAAATTCATGTCCTCCTTTTGTTATTCTAATTTTGCTGTCCCTTCATCGATTTTCCCTTCATTTGAAAAGTGTAAAAGTGGGACTCTATTAATGTAGCCGGAAACGAGTCTCTAGAGACTTCAGCAAGATTTAGCTTAGTCTCTAAGGCATGAGCTGGGCTTATGCACTCCCAACTACAGCCATTTCATTTTAGCCACCCAAACATTTATTTTGGAATTATTTAATCGTTACCGGTGATAAAAGTGGAGATAGTATTCATAACTTCAAA
>DQUR01000155.1 GCA_015662175.1 Thermococcus paralvinellae
AACGTGGCGAAGAGAATCGGTGCACTGCGAAGGGATGCCAAAATTAAGAGGATTGAGAGGCTTTTTGAGGGCACGATAATTGAAAGGGAAACCCTCAATGAGCTTTTCCATGATAAGCTTAATGTTGGTAGTGCAGTTGAAATGCTGAAGAGAATAAAAAGCGACACGATTAGGATCAAAACCACCCTAAATCCTGAGCCTTCACCACTGGCCCAGCTGAACATGAACGTTGGGGGTGAATTTCTGCTCAGCGGAGAGCTTGAAAAAGACGAAATCCTTGAGCTGTTCAAACAAAGGCTACTGGATACTGAAGTTATGCTGGTCTGCATAAACTGTGGCTGGAGCTCAAGAACGAAGGTTTCCCGTCTGAAGGAGCGTTTGAAGTGTCTGGAGTGTCCCCTGTGTTCCTCGATGATGATTGCAGTTGCGCATCCGATGGATGCTGAAGATTTTCTCAGAGCTTTTAAAAAGCTTAAACACGGTAAAAAGCTGGAGAAAGGTGAGGAAAGGATTTATAGAAAGCTGATAAAGGCGGCGGACTTGGTTCAGAGTTACGGCTTTGATGCAGTTTTGGCTTTAGCTAGCTATGGAACTGGCCCAGATACCGCGGCCAAACTTTTGAGCCAGTACAGAGGTGATGCCCTGATTGTGGCTTTGATGGAGCGTGAGAGGGAGTTCATTAGGACGAGGAGATTTTGGATGGACACGGAAGATAAAGAAGGATACAATAACTGCAAGCCAAATGACTTTTAACCCTTAATAGGACTACTCTACGAATGAAAAAGAGAAAAATAAAAACCTCAATCCCTCCCAAAGATGTCATTGACAGCACTCAGGAACTCGCTCGCCTTGACGATGTCCCTCACATCTATATGTTCATTCTTCGTGTGTGAGATGTCCAGGTTGCCGGGACCAAAGACTATCGTCCTTGTTCCGTTGTAGATGAAGTTTATGGCATCGGTCCAGCTCCTCATTGCCCCAAACTCATCCAGGCCTGTTAAATCCATGGCCCGCTTGGCTATCTGCACGATCTCTTCGCTTTCATCAAGCTCGTACCCATCCCATATCTCCGTGTATTCATACCTCAGCGTGTATTCCTCAAGTATCGGATCAAACAGGTCGAGGATGTCCTCAACCTCCTGCTCCGGTAGAAGACGGGCCTCAAGACGGCCCTTACAGAGAGCTGGAATTAAATAATACGGGTTTTCACAGACAAGCTCCTGAAGTCCAACGTGAGGGTCAAAGTATTTGCCCTTCTGCTTAAATGGCTCAAGAGCTTTAAGCTCCTCCAGCATTTTGTAGGTCAGCTCAATGGCATTTTCTCCGCTCTCCGGACAGGCTCCGTGGGCCTCTTTCCCATCAACCTCAAAGTACGCCTCAATGTTTCCGGCATGTGCTATGTGAACCTCAAGGTCAGTTGGTTCTAGGACGATTGCCATCTTTGGCTTATAACGCTCCATAAATAGGGCAGACCCTCTCCCTCCCTTCTCCTCATCGCTGACAAAGACAATCCCAACGTTTAGGTCCCTGTCTTCCTTCTTCAGATTCTCAAGCATGAGCAAAATGCTCGCCAGACCTCCCTTAACGTCACTTGCCCCGGTTCCATAGACTATGTTGCCCCTTATGAAGGGCTGAACCCTGATGTCTATTGTGTCCATGTGCACCTCATAGAAAAGCTCAGCATCCGGGTTGACGATGAGGTTTATTATCTCGCCATCGCTCTCTATGTGAACATCGTAACCGAGTTTGTGGAGAAACTCCATGATGTGCAGGGCTAATCTGTCCTCCCTTCCAGAAGGGGATGGAATTCTGAGTAGATTAATCAAAATTTCTTTGGCTCTCTCCGCTTTCATTCAGATCACCTAGGGGATTGTGGTGGCGAGCCTTTATAAAGTCTCCCTAACTTTTTAAACCCTGCCGTTGAATTTAAAATGGGCGATGAAGAGTTTTACCCTTGCTGACGAGACTCCGGATGAGGACGCGGTCCCCCCTGGAGCCCTTTTGAGGTGGTGGATATGATTCCCATCGAGATTCCGCCAAACACCGTAATGCTCAGGGGACATGGCTGGGACTCGAACGTGTATCTGGTTAAAGACGAAGATGAAGCCCTGATAATAGACACCGGCACTGGAGTCTACTGGCATAAATACATGGATGTCTGGCTTAATGAGAACTATCTCAACGGCATTGAGAGAATTACAATCTTCAACACCCACGAGCATTTTGACCATGTTGGCGGAAACCCGGCTTTCAGGAGGTATTTTGAGGAAAGGGGGATCAAGGTTTACTTTGCGGCCCATAGGTATACCGCCCAGGCACTGGAAAGCGGGGATGACTATGTGATACTCTCATTCTACTACGGGAGAAGTTACACCCCCCACGAGGTTCACCTGAAGCTGGGTGATGGGGATACATTACGGGTTGGGAAACTCAGGCTCACCCTAATTCACACGCCCGGGCACACGAGGGGAAGCGCCTGTCTTTATGAGCCTGAAGAAAAGCTGCTCTTTACCGGCGACACAATCTTTAACGGGACAGTTGGAAGGACGGATCTCCCCACGGGAAATCTGGAGATGCTTAAAAAATCCATCGAAAGGCTTGGAAGGCTCGATGTTTACCTTGGCCTGCCGGGACATGGGGGGATAATTAAAAACTGGAAGGAAAACTTTGAGTATGTAAAACACCTGCTGGAGGAGCAGGAATGAGGAAGGGCTCGGTAAAGGGGGCACTGGTAAAGATAAAGTACGACCCGAGGGAAAACGAGGCCGATTACTGGATAGTGATTGAGCACAGGGGGCTGTTTTGTAAATGATAACAATCGAAACTTTTAAATACTTTTGTAACTAATTTCTTTTTTGAGTGTGGGTGTTGAAGCTTTATCGAACTGGTGAAGTTGCCAGAAGGCTTGGGATTTCAAAGATGACAGTCCTGAGATGGATTAAATCAGGTAAGCTTAAAGCTTACAGAATTGGAAAGGAATACCGAGTTCCAGAAAGCGAAGTTCTAAGACTTCTCGAAGGGAAAATCCCCGATAAAGTAGTCATTTACGCCAGGGTCTCGAGCAGAGACCAGAAGGAGGACCT
>DQUR01000232.1 GCA_015662175.1 Thermococcus paralvinellae
AAAAGTATGGCTGGAGGAAAGGAAGGGGAGCTGCATTGAGGTTGCTATTTTCGAGGTATTCCACTGCTGGAGTTGCCGCCACAGCCGCAACTGTGAAAAAATACTTTGGTGAGAACATTCCTCTTCTGTTGCTTTTAGGGTTTATCTGGGCAGTAATATATGCAAAAGTGCTTGCTGATGCTAATTATCCCGAGGTTCCACATTACTGGGTAATGAAGCTTATGGGCAGAGCAGATCCTGACTATATTTTAAACATTTTAAACCATGAATGAAGAAGTAAGAAGAATCTAGATCCTGACAAAGAGGAAAGATTAAAATCCATAATCCCGTAATTCCAATGGCTCTTATGCAAGAGAAAAAGCTCGAATGGATAGCGGTGTTGATTTATAACATCTACTATGGCGGCATGAAAGGGAGAGGCTTTTGTATTTTTCTCAGTCTCAGAAAGTTTTGCAGGATTTGGCATTTTATACAAAGCCATTGGGGATTTTAAGCAAGTAATAATTACATTGGTTTGGAGACGATAGAATGTGGGTTTGGGGTAATCAGGTCAAAAATCTTCTAAATTTTAGAGATCATAAGGATCATCGGGAGCATCTGTTATGTAATTTTGAGAATTTCAAAAGATTGGGAATGATTAAGGGTGGAATATACAAGATTAGATTTCGTTCTTCAGGATGGAATTGATATGTATGCAACAATTAACTCAGACAAAAACAGATGGGTACATCTTCGGAAACCTTGTTTGGACGAGAACAAATATCCGAAGAGTTAAAAACAAGCCTAAGCTCATTAAAGTATTGAAAAATTCCTGGAGGGTTATAAATGAAGGTTCTTGCATCAGCTCCTGCTAAAATTATCCTTTTCGGGGAGCACAGCGTTGTTTATGGGAAACCCGCAATAGCCGCGGCGATAGATCTAAGAACATACGTTTGGGCAGAGGTTAACAGCGATGGGAAGATTAGGATTGAGGCAAAAGACATTAAGGTGCCCGGCTTAACCGTTTCATTTTCCGACAGGGAGATATACTTTGAAACTGATTACGGAAAAGCTGCGGAGGTTTTGAGCTATGTAAGGGAGGCCATAAATCTGGTGATGGATGAGGCCGGACAAAGAAAGGGAGTTACAGTCTCAATCACATCCCAGATTCCAGTTGGTGCCGGTTTGGGCTCGTCAGCGGCTGTGGCGGTTGCGACAATCGGTGCGGTTTCAGGGCTTTTAGGGTTAGAATTAAGCAGGGAAGAGGTGGCAAAACTCGGCCACAGGGTTGAGCTTCTCGTTCAGGGAGCTTCGAGCGGAATTGATCCGACGGTTTCAGCAGTTGGTGGCTTCCTCTATTACGAGAATGGGAACTTTGAAGGGTTACCAACAATGGAGCTCCCAATAGTTGTTGGCTATACCGGAAGTTCTGGAAGCACAAAGGAGCTGGTTGCAAAAGTGAGGAAAAGCTTGGAGGAAATGCCCGATATAGTTAGTCCAATTATTGATTCCATGGGTAAAATCGTTGAGAAAGCCAGGGAAGTCATTCTGGCAGATTACGACAGAAGCCTTAAGTTTGAGCTCTTGGGAAGGCTGATGAACATCAATCACGGATTGCTTGATGCCCTCGGGGTCTCAACTAAGAGCTTGAGCGATTTGGTGTATGCTTCAAGGGAAGCCGGTGCTCTAGGAGCAAAGATTACGGGGGCAGGGGGTGGAGGATGCATGTATGCACTGGCTCCAGGAAGGCAGAGTGAAGTGGCAACAGCAATAAAAATTGCAGGTGGGATGCCCATGATAACAAAGATCAGCAGGGAAGGCCTTAGGATCGAGGTGGTCGAGAAATGATGTATTATAGGCAGCGACAAGAGATAAGCACGTGGTGGAAAAACTTAGCCGAGAAAATTGCCCAATTTTTGCCCAAGGGAATGTGGAGTTGGCTTTGGATGATGCCCCTTTAATTAAATTAATTAAAAACCCTTTTAACTTATCTTCGCATCTTTATTTTTGGTGTTCGTGATGATAATCATAAAGCTCGGGGGTAGTGTAATAAGTGATAAAAACAAGCCCTACTCTTTCAATCGTGAAATTGTTGAGCAGATTGCCGGGGAGATTGCTCAATTTTATCCGAGGAAAAGCTTTATCCTTGTCCATGGTGGTGGAAGCTTTGGGCATCCAAACGCCAAGAAATACAGAATCAGGGAGGGTTTAATCGGGGATTTAAACAGAAAGAGAATAGGTTTCTCAAGGACTCACCAAGCAATGCTGAGGCTCAATGAGCTAATAGTGGATGTCTTTTTGGAGAAAGGCTTACCCGCTTACCCCATTTCACCCTCATCGGTTTTCCTTATTGAGAAGGGCGAGATAGTCTATGCTGAGCTTGAGGTATTAAGAAAGATTCTTGATCGTGGATTTATTCCTGTTTTGTTTGGAGACACGGCGATAGCCCTTGACAAGGGCATAGACATTCTTTCCGGCGACCAGATAGTTAGCTATTTGGCCAAGATGCTCAAGCCGAGCAAGGTCATCTTTTTGATGGACGTTGATGGGATTTATGACAGGAACCCGAAGGAAGGGAATGCAAAGCTCTTGGAAGAGCTCAGTGTCGAAGAGGTTAAGCATCTGCTAAAAAGCTCAGAGTCGGCGGGGATTGACGTGACTGGAGGAATTGGGAACAAGTTGAGAGAGGCTTTAAAAATAGTGAAGCATAGCGAAATTTATTTCATAAACGGAAAGATCAAGGAGAATCTGAGCAAAGCGATAATGGGAGAAAAAGTTGGCACGAGGCTTAGACCTTAATGTTTTTAATGTTCTTTATTCTATTCTACTAGGTACTAAAATATCGAAAGAATTTATTACAATTAAGAATGGTAACCTCTTCCCAAAAACCTCTTAACTCCTTCTGCCCTTTTCATCTAGGAGGTGCTTTTATGGATAGGGAAGAGCTCACAATCATCAGGAAGTTTGAGCATATTGAGCACTGTCTCAAAAGGAACGTTCAGGCTCATGTAACCAATCAGTTTGAGAATGTTCACCTTATTCACAGATCTCTTCCGGAGGTAGACAGGGATGAAATTGATTTAAGCGTCGAGTTTCTCGGTAGGAAATTTGACTATCCGATTTTTATAGCCGGTATGACTGGTGGAACGAAGGGCTCTCAACTTGCTGGGAAGATAAACAAAACCTTGGCTAAGGCCGCTCAAGGATTAAACATCCCCATGGGCGTTGGAAGTCAGAGAGCAATGATTAGAAAGCCGGAAACCTGGGAAAGCTATTACGTCAGGGACGTTGCACCGGATATATTCCTCGTTGGGAACCTTGGTGCACCGCAGTTCGCCGAGACGATGCCAGATCGCTACGGTATTGAGGAGGCACTGAAAGCCGTTGAGACGATTCAGGCAGATGCTTTAGCTATTCACATGAACCCCCTCCAGGAGAGCGTCCAGCCTGAAGGGGACACCCAGTACAGGGGAGTTCTCAAAGCGCTGGCCGAGCTTAGGGGTGAATTTCCCTATCCCATAATAGCAAAGGAAACCGGTGCGGGAGTTTCGATGGAAGTTGCGATAAGGCTTGAGAGCATTGGGATTGATGCAATTGATGTCGGCGGCCTCGGAGGAACGAGCTGGAGCGGCGTTGAGTATTACAGGGCTAAGGACGAGAGGAGCAGAAATCTTGCCTTAAAGTTCTGGGACTGGGGGATTCCAACTGCCATAAGCGTTGCCGAAGTTAGGTATGCCACCGAGCTGCCCATTATAGCCACTGGAGGAATGCGCGACGGAATAATGATGGCAAAGGCACTGGCGATGGGAGCAAACTTGGTCGGAGTTGCCCTGCCCCTGCTGAAACCCGCGGTTAAGGGCGATGTTGAGGGGGTAATTAGGATTCTTCGGAGATACATCGATGAGCTTAAAAATGCCATGTTCCTCGTCGGTGCCAGAAACGTTGAGGAACTTAGAAAAGTCCCGCTGGTGATTACGGGCTTTGCAAGGGAGTGGTTGAGCCAGAGGATTGACTTGTCAGCATACCTCAAGAGACGGTGATTTTTGGATCTTGCATATCCTTTAACCCTTAAAAAGGGAGAGTTATTACTAAAAACAGAAGGAAAAATTTATAAGGTAAAGTTGCACAGCTGGTATTGTAAGTTGCCATGGGCAGGTGTGTAGCAAGAACATTAAAATTGGAATTTTGAAATATATGAGAACAGTCTCTGTCAGTAAGGATTATACATTAACAGTGGTGGTGATAGGTTGAAAAAGAAACACCTTATAGCTTTTCTTCTCATCGGGATCGTATCTTTGTATTTTTATCTTAGCCCCTTTAATGGACCAAAAGAAGGTTATCTGACCTATAATTATTCTGTGGATGAGATGTATGCCCGTTATTCATTTGTTAAGGAATTCAAAAGGTTCAACTTCTGGGATTTAATCAGCAAGGAGGATATTGACAGGATTAGGGCTCAGGATAAGAACCGTACGGGACTTAAGGAGGTGCTCTACAATGCGGGCATATACACATGGCCTGTCTACTCTTTTTATGCATGGGATATCATTGAAAGCAACATTTCCTGTCCAAGAAACATGACCCATGTTTATGCATTAATACAAAATATGAGCCCCAAATATGACGAATTGAGGAACGCCCAAAAATACTATCTAAAGGTTTTCAAAGATCTTGAGGATGAAGTCACGGAGCCAAGGGCATATGCGCTTTTAACCTGGCTTGAACTTTTGCTGGTTGATGATCCGGGTTTAAATTATGACGAGTATGCCAGGGAATACGGTTTCTCCGAGGATGTGTGCAAGTCCCTTCTGGTACTCCCAAAATATTATGAAAATTATGTATTTCCCTACGTTGAGCTGGGAATAAAGAAAGTTATTGAGCTCAACTCCAACTCTTCGGGCGATGAGATTCTAAGTGAAAAAGCCCGCAGGATAATCCAAACACGGGGAAGTTCATTAAGTTCTGAGCTTGCTATTATCAACAAAACGAAGCAGGGGAGCCTTGAGGTCTATGCGATGTATGGATGGAAGTACATCCTCCTCTCACAGAACCTCTCCACTCGTGGATTTAACTCCCTGGCTTTGCTCTATTTCAGCTGGGCAGAAGGGTATCTCAACATTTCCAAAGACGATGTCGCAAAAGTCCCGATGAGGCTCGATTATCCCTTCAATGTATCCAAAGTTCGAGACATGGTATACTCGGAAAGCGTGGAGCTTTTAACCCAGCTTCACGGGGACAACTTTTACACCCCCGACCCGTTAATCTCCCAGATGATACTCTATCACATCGCCAGGGCCGACTATACAGTGCTCCCAAAGCTCAAGAACAGGGATTCAGAGTTTTATTTCCTGTATCCCTCGGAGGTGTACACTGATTACCTCCATACACTGGCGAAGATTCGGGCGATAAGGATATTTTACAAACACCTTACCTTTTCTTATTCAACCTGAGCAATGCACACCTTTTTAAACTGTCCCCTCTATTATTATCTTAGCTTATGCCTTGAGACTTAGGAGGTCAAACACGGGAGGAGAAGGCATGATAAGCGTCTACACACTGGGTGGCTACGAGGAAGTGGGAAAGAACATGACCGCCATAGAATATGAGGGAGAGGTTGTAATCATCGACATGGGCATTCGTTTGGACAGGGTTCTAATTCACGAGGACGTTAATCTGCAACAGATGCCCTCCAGAGAGTTAAGAAGGATAGGCGCAATTCCTGATGATACTCCAATCAGGGATAAAAAAGTCGTTGCAATAGCCTTTTCTCACGGCCATCTTGATCACATTGGTGCCGTGGCAAAGTTGGCCCCCCATTATCCGGACGTCCCAATCTATGGAACGCCATATACAATAAAGCTTGCAAAGAGCGAGGTAAAGAGCGAGCAGTATTTTGAAGTGAAGAACCCGATGTACGAAACTCAATATGGCGAGATTATACAGGTCAGTGAAAATCTGGCGATTGAGTTTGTTCGGATAACCCATTCAATTCCCCATTCATCGATGGTTGTGGTTCATACACCTGAGGGTGCCGTAGTTTATGCATGCGATTATAAATTTGACAACAATAGCCCTCTGGGGGAAAAGCCGGATTACGATAGGCTCAAGGAGATTGGCAAGGAAGGTGTGAAAATTTTAATTGCAGAGTCCACAAGGGTTGCCGAAGAAACAAAGACCCCAAGTGAGGCTGTAGCAAAAATGCTCCTTGAGGACTTCTTCTACTATGATGGTATGGAAGAGAAGGGCTTGATAGCCACGACGTTTGCTTCCCATATTGCCCGCCTTCATGAGCTTATAGAGATAGCCAACAACATGGGGAGGCAGGCCATTCTGGTAGGTCGTTCTCTGGCAAAATACACCGGCATAGCCAAACAGCTTGGACTGATAAAAATGAAAGGCTCAAGGGTTCTGAAAAGTCCCAATGCAGTTCAAAAAGTTCTTAGAGAGGTGTCCCAGGCGAGGGAGAACTATCTTTTGATTGTCACAGGACATCAGGGAGAACCTGGGGCAGTTTTAACGAAGATGGCCAACGGGGAGCTTTACGATATAGGCAAGGATGACACCGTCGTTTTTTCCGCTGGTGTTATTCCAAATCCTCTCAACATAGCCCAGAGGTATGCCCTAGAGACCAAGCTGAGGATGACGGGTGTTAGGATGGTAAAGAATCTTCATGTTTCTGGACA
>DQUR01000019.1 GCA_015662175.1 Thermococcus paralvinellae
ATATTCCCTCCAGCTCCAGACGAATGCCAACCGGATTGTGCCACCGTGGACGTACGAATCGTCTTTCGAGAAGTATATACTTAGCTGATCTTTATCCCCAAACTTCTGAGGAGTTATCGGGACTGAGCTGTCATTTGAAATTGGCGCCGCCATCGCACTCCCGGCAGTTACCCCAACCATCAGCAGTCCCAAGAGGACTGCCAACAAAGGCTTACACTTCAATTGGTTCACTTCCGATAGTTTTCATCATAGTATTGGGGTTAAGCCTTTAAAATTTTTTTCTTCAATGGTAAATTACACACTGATACAAAGGAGGATTTTTACAGCCAAAATACAACATAATTTAGCAAAAACGGGTTGAGTAAAAGAGATTTTCAGATAGGTATTAAGAAACCAAACTCAGAACTCCAACACCCACTTCACAGCGTGCGGCACCTTTTTAGCCACATCCAATGCCGTGAAGTTCTCGCCGAGTTCATCCTTCACCATATCTCCGGCGAGGCCGTTGAGAAAAGCACCAACTGAAGCGGCCCTTAGCGGCTCGTTGCCCAGAGCCAGCAATGCACCGACAAGGCCTGCAAGGACATCTCCAGTTCCACCAGTTGTCATTCCTCTGTTGCCGGTTTTGTTGTACTTCCAAGTTTTTCCGTCACTTATGACGTCGTAAACCCCTTTGAGCAAAATAACACCATCAATTTCCCTCGCTTTTTTCATGACGAGTTCAGCTTTCTCCTGGAGGGAATCCCCGGGCCTGAGACCAAAGAGAATCCTGAACTCGCCACCATGTGGCGTCAAAACAGATGTCCTATCATTTAAAACGGCCAAATACCCAGCTACGGCTTTTAGCCCGTCAGCATCTATCACCAAAGGCTTTTCGCAGCGCTTTATAAATTCCCTGACGAACTCCTTGGTTTCTTCCCTTAGTCCTATGCCTGGTCCTATGAGGACGGCATCAGTCTTTTCTGCCAGTGCTAAGACTGCTTCAAGATGCTCTTTTGTGAGGTTCTTTCCTTCAACGGGTCTTAGAATAATATCCGGGTCGGTTATGCGCTTTGCTGAATATTCTGGCATCACCAAATAAACCAAGTCCACAAGATATGAGGCAGATTTTGCCGCCAAGTAAGGAGCACCGAAGTAGTCCTCGCTTCCACCGATTATTAACAGCCTTCCGTTCTGACCCTTGTGCTCGCCCCCCTTCCTTAAAGCAAACTTTGCATCGCCGGGACCAACGAGGTGGTAGAGTTCCCTCGGGTAACCAATCTTGGCAACGATTCTTTCAAAGCCTTCAAACTCCTCTTTATCCCATTGAAATGTCACGGCAAAGTCACATCTGACTTGAGCTTTTGAGGGATAGCCGCTTGGCAGGTCAACGCTTATTATTTTCGCCTTCCCTGCGTACTCATTTATCTTCTCGATGGCCGAGCGGATCGGCTCCTTTGGTTCCCCCCGGGTTCCAGCGCCGAGGAGGGCATCGACGATAACATCATAACCTTCAAGATTGAGGGCTTTTACCTGGCTTGAGTCCTTAAGGATTTTGATTTTTACAAAGTCAAGCTTCCTAAGGATTTCCCAGTTATGCCTGGCTTCCTCACTTCTGATTTTTATCTCATCACCCACCAAAAAGACCGTCACATCATTCTCAA
Source organism: Thermococcus paralvinellae (assembly GCA_015662175.1). Classification (GTDB taxonomy): domain Archaea; phylum Methanobacteriota_B; class Thermococci; order Thermococcales; family Thermococcaceae; genus Thermococcus_B; species Thermococcus_B paralvinellae_A. The sequence goes on from DQUR01000019.1 coordinate 1,644, forward strand.
AGCTTAAATGTCTAGCAACAACAAAGCCATCCCCACCGTTGTTTCCTGTCCCGCAGAATATTGCCACGTTAAGGCCTTTTCCAAAATTTTCCTCAATGACTCTGGCAACCCCGGCGCCGGCATTTTCCATGAGCTGAAAGGGTGAGATGCCAAGCCACTTGGCGTTGATATCCCAGATATAAACGTCTTCAATTTTCATGGGCACCACCACATGAAAACTCGACCTTTGATAATAAAAAGGTAACACAAAACACTGGATAGGTGGAGATGCAGAAGAAGAGGCTTTTGGAGAACACTCGGCAAATCAACTTCAATGATCACCATTTTCAAACATTGCCCTGGCCTCATGGTAGTCACTCTCGGAATAGAGCACAAGGTAAATCTCCTTAATACTCTTAGCCTCCTTTGAAAAGTCTTCCACCGCTTCAAGAAAAGTTCTCACGACCTCTTTCAATGGGCAGCCATAAATTCCAGCACTTATGGCCGGAAAAGCTATGCTTCTAACTTTTAATTCATCGGCCTTTCTTAAAGCTCCGAGAATTGCCCTCCTGAGCTTCTCCCTCTTGTCCTCATCCCATCTGCCACCGCAGTAAGGACCAACTGTGTGGATGACATATCTAACCCCATACTGCTCCAGCCTTAAAGCTGGAGTTACAACGACTTCCCCGTGCTCGAGGGAGTTCTTTCCAAGCTGCTCTCTCATAGCTTCCTTGCTTATCCTTATGTACTCCCGAACGTTTCCAGAGGCAGCCTTTGCTATGGCGTAAGCCACTCCGCCACCATGTTCCAAATACTTGTTGGCGGCATTTACAATAGCCTCAGCAGGGAACCTTGTTATGTCTCCTCGAGCAATCTTAAAAGTTAAATTCCCAAATCTGAGTTCCATAACCTCACCCCGCAAGCTTTTTTACGACCTCTTCAGCCTTTCCCAAAATCTTCTCCTCATCCAATGTGAGAACCTCCCCATCGAGCATCAAAATCTTTCCATCCACTATAGTAGTCTCCACATCGTTGCCGTTTGCCGAATAAACGAGGTGGCTTATAACGCCGTTAATCGGCCTGAGATGGGGCCTATTAAAGTCCACAATCACCAGATCAGCCAGAGCACCCTCCCTTATCACACCGGCATTTAGATGCAGAGCCTTTGCACCGTTCTGAGTTGCCATTTTAAACACCGTCCTCACATCTGCAACCGTTGGATTGAGGTTGTGGACCTTGTGAAGCAGTGCAGCTATCTTCATCTCCTCAAGCATGTCAAGGTTGTTGTTGCTCGCACTTCCATCGGTGCCGAGGGCTATGTTCACTCCAGCCTTCAAAAGTCTCTCAAGGGGCATGACACCACTGGCAAGCTTCATGTTGCTTGCAGGGTTATGAACTATGGTAACTCCCTTCCTGGCTAAAATCTCAATCTCTTCATCACTCAGCCAAACGCCATGAGCCGCTATAACATCATCTCCAAGGAATCCAAGGTCATCAAGGAATTCAACCGGAGTCATCCCGTATTTTTCTTTTATACTTCGCACCTCATTTTTTGTTTCGTTCAGATGGATGGTTATCATTCTTCCTGTTTCAGTCGCCTTCTCCCTAACCCATTTTAAAAGTTCAGGAGAACAGGTATAGGGAGCATGGGGCCCAAAGAGAAACTCTATTCTTGGGGAACCCAGTTTTTTGATGAAGTCCAAAAGCCTGAGAGTTTCTTCAATTTCAGCGTTTCTCTTTTCTTCATCGCCCAAATCCACCATACCATAACTCAAATAGGCCCTCATTCCAGCATTTTCAACTGCTTTTGCAACTTCTTCCATGTGAAAGTACATATCAACAAAAGTCGTTGTTCCACCCTTGATCATCTCAAGAATACCAAGGAGGCCACCCCAGTAGATATGCTTTGATGTCAACCTCTTTTCAATCGGCCACACATGGTTCTGAAGCCAGTCCATTAAGGGAAGATCATCGGCCAAGCCCCTCAAAATGGTCATGGGGGAGTGTGTGTGGGCATTGATAAATCCCGGAGAGATAACTTTTCCCTTGGCGTCTATGACAGTGTCGGCGCTCCTGCTTATGCTTCTGGCGACCTCCACTATCTTGTTGCCCTCAATGAGGATGTCCGCTTTGATAACTTCAAGGTTCTCGCCGTAAATTATGTGGCCGTTCTTGATTAGAATGCTCATAACCACCACCCTCTTTTTAATTGGATAACAGATTAAAAAGATGTCGGGAAAGAGTCGTTCTCAACCGGCCACTCATTCCTCCAGTTTCGCATGTATCGCCAACATCGATGTAAACATGCTCTTCACTTGTGTGAACGTATCTTGGACGTCTTTTTAGCATGATAGCCCCTAAGACTGAAACCATACAATATCGCCACCAACAACGTCAATCACCTTCTTATGGCCTAAAACTCGTGGGCACTGGTAAAGCCCGAAACTAGAAACCTATAGGGTCAAAAATTGTTTAAAAATTGACTAGATAGCCATCCCACCCTTTTAGCCCAATATTCCATTCAGCATGGCTGCAATGGGTCAAGAGCCTGACGTCATCGGCCCATGGAAGTGTCGTTTGAGGATATCACTTTCTGCATGCCGTTTTCTATGATGATTTCCTAGGCCAAAGAGCCGTTGATGTAATCCTCCGGATAGTCCTATCCGGC
>DQUR01000129.1 GCA_015662175.1 Thermococcus paralvinellae
AACCGTGTAGAGTTTTTCCTTCACTACCATACACTCACTTTTAATCACAAAAACTTTTAAAACTTTCGCTCAAAAAGAACAGTTGATAAGGCATTATCAGACCAAGAACATTTTCCTTTCCCAAATCCTTCACTGCAAGAAAAGTGGTGGTTGCACTATCAACTCCTCCGCTTATTCCAATCACAACACCCTTAGCTCCGCTTCATCAACTTTTTCCCTGATGAAGGAGATCAGTTTCTTTAGTGTTTCATCATAGTCAATTTGTCTCATCAAAATCACCTCACAGAGAAGATAAACCCGGAGAAGATTTAAACACTTACCCTAAAACATCCAAGACCTCTAGGCGAATGATTTTCATTTAGTCTTAATTAAGAGCACTAACTCTGCTAACAGCATTAATGGCTGAAAGATCAGTCTCCAAAGGATAAAACACATTAGAGCGAAATCTTCTACCGCTATCAAAGAAAGCATTGAAAAACGGTCTCGTAAATTTTGATGGCACAGTTTATCATCACTATTTTAGAACAGAAAATGTTTATATATCAAAAGGATCTTGAATGAATGGAAATTCAGATTTTTCCCTTTGTTACTGGACATTATACTAAGAAATGGGGGAAGAACATGTGAAAAAGATTTCACCAGAAAAGGGATACATACTCGTATCCTCCTTAGGGGCATGGATGACTCACTTAATGGGCCCGTACCTCACAATCTGGCTTAGGAGTTTGGGAATCTCATTTGCTCAAATCGGCTTTTTTCAGTCGGTTTCATCTCTCCTTACACTCATAACGGACTTCCCGACGGGAGGTCTGGCCGACAGGTACGGGCGAAGACTTAACTACGCGGTTGGTACCCTGCTATTTGGAGTCTCTCTTATTATAATCGCCTGTTCGAGCAGCTTTTTTATAATAGCCCTGGCGTTTGCTCTAGCTGGTATTGGAAGTGCCTTTATGAGCGGAACGCTTACTCCCTGGCTCTATGATGCCATTAAAGGCGATAAAAAGAGAGCTCATACTGTTTTTAGTCGTATGAGGATTATAAACGGTATTTTGGGGACAGTAGCTGGCTTTGTTGCTGGAACCATCTCACGCTATGCCCTTAACCTTCCCATACTCCTGGCTGGCATTTGTGGGATAAGCGCTTCCCTGATGGCACTCCTCCTCCTTGAGGAAAACTATGGCCACGGAAAGGCAAAACCTTACGGAGAAATCCTTAAGGATGGATTGAAACATATAGCCCGGAATAGGACTCTCCACTATCTTCTCGTTGCGAGTTTTTTCCTGTCGTTCGCAGGTCGCTCATTCTTCATGTTCTGGATGGTTCTTGCAAAGGAAGCCGGACTCAGGGAAAGCAGTGTAGGTTACGTTTATCCCCTGCTGATACTTTCAACGTCTTTCGGGGGATTCGTATCTCTCAGGCTCTCCAGGTTCATGGATCACAGAAAAATTTTAGCAATCACAACACCGTTGATGGGTCTTCTGATAATCGCAATGGGCATTGTTAAGGGACTCTTATCCCTCCTCGCACTTATAACTCTCTTTGAGATAACAATAGCCATTAGAGCACCCGCCATGATAACGTTCAGAAACGAGCTTATACCCTCTCCGATCCGCTCTACCGTTACATCCGCACTTAGCACGATAGGGGGTATGTTCTCAATGCTTGCCAACATTGTGGTTGGGCTCATTGCTGATATCTTTGGCCTTGGAGGCGCTTATGTTGTATCTGGAATCCTTGCGCTCTTTGCGAGCTTATTCTTAACGATGGCGATCAAACAATCCTAAAAATAAATATTGTTCAGATGTATCAAGTTTCCCCTTCTTTGTCTTCCCTGAGACCGGGAGGAGGTTGGGTCTTAATGAAAACATCCCATATGGATGTTACTAAAATGTGCATTACCTTTATGTTAAATATGCGACCTCTGGGACGTACGAGAAATACTCAAAAAACGCCTCATTAATCTGGGTAGCCGGGCATGGTGGTAAATTTGCTCTACTGGAAGTTCGATAACTATCACTCCGGAAACGTCAGTAAAAATGTATTATATTCGAGGCATGCAATGTGGGGATGATATGGTGCACAAATTTTCCCCAGGAATACTGGGTCTCAAACTACACACTTGGAAAACTCGTTCAGATAAACAACGCATATTCCATAAAGATGGGTCTGCCACCCAAGGATGTGGTATTTGGGGGGATTCTGCATTTAAACTTAATGGATGCGGAAAGTTTGTGCACCTCCCCTACGGACAGATAGGCTATGTGGACAGAATCCCCGTTCCCAGGATGAACAATTACACTTATCTACCCCAAGAGCCTCCATTATTCCTCTTAATCGATTTAAGCTTGATATCTGGAGAGCAAGACAATGGGATGTTCGCCATAATAATCGCCGTTGTGTTGATCGGTCCAAACGTCTCAAAGTTTAAAAAGAATTGTCCTCGGCGCAATAGTAGGCCTAATCAGCACTAATTTCCTTCCTGTTGCAGGATACATTTCAGGATACCAGGGTATATTCAAGATTCTAATACACAGTCAAAACCAACCATCCGGCTCGACTTCTCCTCAGTTTTTCGAGGGTCTCATTTACATAGTTTTCCCTATCGGAACCACAAATCGGTGTTCCCCATCAGAAAGTCCTATTTCCTCACGATTAGCTACCTCAGGCGCCGCTATGCCACCTGCTTAAAGTGCCTGCAACTGAATATGAACGCGGCCAGCACAAAGGGCCAGAGAAGGTGTCGGCTCGGTAAAAAGGGATATATAAGTATCATTGGGATGAGAAGCTTCTTTTCTTCAATCTCTGACATGAAGGCCACCATCGGGATAACATCCGATCCTGAAACAAGGGCATAGGGGACGACCGTTAGAATTTTGAAGAGCGCCCTTCCCAGGGCGACATCGCATGGAGTAACCGGGAGGGAAAGAAACCGCCGGAGTGGGTTTCTTATCTCCTCCTCAATGCTCACCACCCCAATCCAGACAAGGCCGAAGATGTAGGGCAGGAAGTCATGGAGGAGGAAAGAGGGGAGGGTTAGGAGGAAGTACGGAACGTAGTACCTCCAGTACTTGACGCCCATAAACTTGCAGAATGTGAGGGAAATCATCCAATCCCCTCCTTTTTCAGGTTGAGGCCACATAGAGCACCCGCTCCAAGCAGGAGGATCCCCATGCACCATGCGATGAGGGTGGCATCAAGGGGTGAGATGAAAAGAAAGCCCCCAAGCAAAGCCACTATCATTGCAAAGGCAGAGGCCATCTTCACCCCAACGTTCTTTATCCAAACAGAGGAGGAGATTAGAGCTGAACCCAACCCTCCTGCGAGGGCCGCGGCAACTATTGCAGGCGTGAGGGAGACCTCGCCATTCCCCGCCGCTCTCCCCACACACCAGAGAACGAAAGCGTTGAGCACTCCAACAGCAAAGGAAATTGTGAGCGAGAGGAGCGCCCTAGCGCGGACTATGTCCCAAGGATCAATGGGGAGTGCAAAGATTCCGGGGATAAGGCCGTTCTTAACGTCCTGTTTGTACCTCCCCAGGCTGGATGGACCAAGTACAGCCGTTAAGAAAAGCGGAAGTGAAGCTTCCCAGCTCTTGGTGACAAGGCCTCGGAGGACAGGAACCCCAAGCGGAATTGCCACAAGAATATAAAGGATGCCCCATGAGAAGATGCCAGATTTTACGCGCTTCAGTTCATACTTTAGAACCACGTCCATCAGCCCTCCCTCCGGATTGCCTTCATCAAGGGCATCACTTCCTCCAGAGTTATCCCCTTCTCTCTGCAGGCATTGATTAGCCCATCAACACCTGCCCTTGAAATCAGGATGACACTCTTTGGCCCGAACTTTATACCCCCAAGCTTTTCAGCGTCTGGCCCTGAGACCACGTATGCGTTCGAAAACTCCTCCGGACTAAAATGGGCCAGTACCCTGCCTCCCACTATCAGAACTACCCTGTCGGCCAAGCCCAGCGCAAACTCTGCTTCATGAGAAACCATGACAACTGCTGCACCGTTGTTTTTCAGCTCCCTGACGACACCGGCGAGGAGCTCTTTTCCACCGCTGTCAAGCCCGGAGAAGGGTTCATCGAGGAAAACCGCTTCGGGATGATATAGAAGCAACCTCCCGATTTCCAGGCGCTTTCTCATGCCCTTCGAGTACTGTCCGGCCTTTTTTCCTGCCTCCTCAGACAGGCCAACCCTCTCCAAGACCGAGTTTATGAAACCGGAGTCAGGTCTGCTACCGTTGTATAGCTCGTAGAAAAATTCAAGATTCTCCCTCCCGGTCAGGAGAACATCCAGGACGTCAGAGTCCATGATAAACCCTATTTTTCTTCTCGTCTCCTTTGAAGAGTAAGGGTTCCCACCGCACACACTCACCGTACCTGATGTAGGTTTGAGGAGGCCGAGGCCGAGTTTTATTAGTGTGCTCTTCCCGCTTCCGTTTGGTCCAACGAGAAGAACACATTTTCCGGGCTCAACTTTTAGAGTGATTTCTCTGAGAATCTCCTGGCGGTTGGCAGAGTATGAAACGTGGTCATATTCAATCATAAAAACCCCTCCCAACAATCCTTCGCTGAAACACTTCATAAGTTTTACTGCAACTGATTTATAAAGAACTGAAATTCATTTATAAACACAATGAAACATCCACAAACACAAAACAACACTTACAGGGGTGTAATGGCTCTAGAACAGGGCATTAGGACCATCAAGGCTTTTATCTTCGTCCAGAAGGAGACATTCTTCTCAAGGCGCTTTGACCTGATTTTGCAGTTCATAGGCTTAGCTTTGAACGTAATCTTCATCGGAATCTTCGCCAAGCTGATAACAATCAACGCCAACATCGCCCAATATGGCGCTCCAGATTACCTTGACTATCCTTTCATGGGCTCAATAATCCACAACCTCATTTTTCAACCAGGGGAGAGCATATCGTCCTTTGTCC
>DQUR01000226.1 GCA_015662175.1 Thermococcus paralvinellae
AAGAAGCAGGCAATCAAGAGCGCAAGCGAAGCAGCAATCATGATCCTCAGAATCGACGACGTCATAGCAGCAAGCAAACTCGAAAAAGACAAAGAAGGTGGCAAGGGCGGCGGTGGGGACTTCGGAGGAGACCTTGACTGAAGGCTTTGAACCTTAGCTTTCTATTAGAAATTTTATTTCCTCCTCAAGCTTTTTCAATTTCCCTTTAGCTCTTCTAAGCTGGGCGTTCGCTGTAGCGACTACTTTCTTAATGTACTTCTCACTCACCCAGAGTTCGCCGTTTTCTCCCAAAGGGACATCCATCCTCTCGGTGGAGCGTATCTCAACGAGCAACTTTTTGTGGCTGACGCTCTTTATGTTTGAATACTTGAAGCCGCAGTTTATTGCCAGGTTTAAAATTTTAACAGCATCTTCTAATGTTCTGGCAGAAACGTGTACGATGGGGCTTCTCACCAAAAACCAGAGCTGACCCTTTGAGTGCTTTTTGATGACCTCAAGAACCTCCTCAACGGTAACCTCCCGGTGCCACTTGCCGAGCCATTCAGCGTTAACCTTATCTCCAAAGTTGGGCATCTCCATTATCGAAATCCTTCCGGAGCATGAGGAGGTTGTGAAGTAATCCGGAAGGGAGTTTATCCTCTTCAGGAGAGAGATTATGTCCTCATCGACCAGCCCCCTTTCCAGGGCCTCACTTAAACTTTCCATTGCTTTCCGCTTTTGGAGCTCAAAGTTCTCCCCATATAGGAACATGGAACTACCTCTGTCGGGCTTCTTTTTAATCCTTTTTATTGTTAAGCTGCACGAGAGTGCCCTTCTCCTTAACAAACTCCACAAATCTCTTGTAAGTTGGATGTATGCTCAAAGTTTCCCCATCTCCTATGGCTATTAGTTTGCGCTTTGCCCTTGTTAGAGAAACGTTTAGCCTCCTTAAATCAGTTAAAAATCCGAGCTCGCCCTTTTTGTTGGAGCGAACAAACGAAAGGATGATAATCTCCTTCTCCCTTCCCTGATACCCATCAACGGTTTTCACCTCGATCTCATCGTTTTCTATGAGCAAGCTTATCAAATCCCTCTGGTCATCATAAGGTGTTATGATACCAATCCATTCAGGCTTAACCCCCATCTTTAACAATCTCTGTACGATCTCCCTGATGAGCTTTGCTTCCAGGGGATTCTCCCTTGAAAGTGATCCTCTTCTTTGTCTTTCCCACTTCTCTGGATGTTTTGATGTGTCAACAAAAATCAATGGCTCTTTTGGATTTAATATGGAATCCCAAGGCTCTCCAAAAGAGAAAACTCTAATGCCCAAATCGAGCAAAGTTATGTTTTTAACACCATCATGGGCCTTAATCCTTCCATCGTAGAACTCCCTGCTTGGAAACTCCATGAGCCTTTCATTCATCCTGTACTGGATTTCAAGCATCTTTGCTTTTGAGGGATAAAGTTCAATCAGCTTTTCAAAGAGAGTCTCGCTCAGCTCTTTCGCCTCTTCACTTAAAACTGTTGGGGGAAGCTGCTTGTGGTCACCAGCTAAGATGAATTTATCGGCTTTTGCTATGGGGATTAAAACACTTGGAATCGTTGCCTGTGAGGCCTCATCTATAACGACAACATCAAACTTAACATCTTTTATAAATTCGAGGGCGGCTGAAGAGTTCGTGCTCAAAACAACGTCAGCCTCTCTTATAATATCTTTTACTACTTCCTCCTCGAGTTTTCTGGCTTCATCATATAGCCTTTGCACCTCTTCGTTGAGGGTTATCCATCGGGCCATTGACTTTATTGTCCCTGCTGGAATTCCTCTCGCTCCAATTCCTCTCTCTGCGAGCCTTAGAATTTGCCTATCCGTAAGACCTCTCCGCCATTGAGGAGCTGGTTTTGTATGCTGGTCTCTAATCAATGCCAGCCTTTCAGCCTTATTCCTGAACTCTCTCACTCTTCTGTACTTTTCGTGGGTTTCAACCTGATAAGCCAGCGTTGACTCCTTTAGGTGCCTTGAGACTCTGGAAGGATGTCCCAGGCGAACAAGCTTAACTTTTCCCCATAAGCGCTCAACTAAGTTATCAACAGCCACGTTACTTTCTGCAGTTGCTAAAACTTTCTTTCCCCTTTTCACTTCCTGGAGAATAACCTCAGTTACCGTTCTCGTTTTTCCGGTGCCGAAGGGGCCATGTATCAGGAAGAAGTCCCCGCTTCCTAGGGCCAAGCTCACAGCCTTCTTCTGGCTTTCGTTCAACTGCTTGTCCACAGGTTCAAACTCAACTTCAACACTCTCTTTGGGATTTTCTAATCCAAGAGCAAATCTTAATGCTCTCTTTCCACTTTCGCTAAGCTTATCAAGGTTTTCTATCTGCCTCTTGAAGGTTACATCATTGGCATAGAGGTCAATCCTGACATTTCTTAAGGCCCAAGACGGAAGGGTTTCAAGGGCAACCACAATGAAGTGTTTTCCTTTCTCAGTTACGGTTCCAATTAAGTCACTTGTCAGAGGATTTCCCTTACTTATCACGACCAGATCCCCAACGCTGATTTCAGTCTTTATTTCCTTCTTTCTGCCGTATTTAACGAGTTTGTATCCAAACTCTTCACCAATAATCTTTCCATTTAAGCCCAGAATCGCCCTTCCCAATCTTTCTCTCTCTTGACCGGTTAACTTTCTCATTTCTTCCCGCATAGCTTCTATCTCTGCCTTTCGCTCGAGCTCAACGAGCTCCTTGAGATGGTTGATGTATCGGATTAAGCTCATTTTATCCACCGGTTTTTAAAGGTGTAAACTAGAAAAGTTTGCTGGTGGGCCCGCGGGGCTTCGAACCCCGGACCTCCCGCTTATCAGGCGGGCGCTCTAACCAGGCTGAGCCACGGGCCCTCTTCAGCTGGTGCCCCGGCCGGGATTTGAACCCGGGTCGCGGGATCGAGAGTCCCGCATGATTGACCGGGCTACACCACCGGGGCGCCGATAATCCTAAGCTTTGCCAAATTTATAAATTTTTCGGTGATGTTTTTGGCAACAGGCTGTATAATAGCTGAGGTTAACTTTTAAAGTCAGTTGGAAGTGTTGTTTGGTTCTTCTTTGTTAATTTTGTTCTATTCCAAAAGCTATGGCTAAGAACGATTGCGTGAAAGTCGAGGAGCGATTGTCGTATGGGCAAAAGGTTTATATACACTCCTCGATGCTTAATTAAATGTCATTAAATGTCATTAAAGGGGGTGTTTGAATGGCGGATGAAGAAAGAAAATACACCACGGTTTCAATCCCAAAGCCTCTCTATGATAAAATAAAGAAGAGGATCGAGGGCACTGGGTTCACATCGGTTTCCGACTATGTTACCTATGTTTTAAGGGAGGTATTGGCAAGCTTGGAGGAAGAGGAGAAAGAAGAGGTCTTCAGCGAAGAGGAAGAGGAAAAGGTCAAGGAGAGACTTAGGGCCCTTGGCTATCTCGACTGACTTCTGTTAATTTTTATTTGGGTGATTTGAATGGTTTCTAAGCCTCATGGTGGAAAATTAGTTAGGAGAGTAGCCGCTCCAAAGACGAGGGAGAGGATTCTAAGCGAGCAGAGGGAATACCCAAGAGCTGAAATTGACCATGGAAGAGCTATTGATCTTGAAAATATAGCTTATGGCATTTACTCACCGCTTAGAGGATTTCTGGCGGGTGATGATTTCCAATCTGTTCTGGATCACATGAGACTGAGGGACGATACACCTTGGACGATTCCGATTGTTCTCGATGTGGAAAAGCCCGAATTTGAAGAGGGGGATGCAATTCTGCTCTACTATGGAAGTTTACCTATAGCGAGAATGCATGTTGAAGAGATTTATACCTACGATAAGAAGG
>DQUR01000181.1 GCA_015662175.1 Thermococcus paralvinellae
GAAATCCTAACTGAACTTGTTGTCCAGAACATGATAGGGTATGGTAGGCTTGATCCTCTCGTGAGAGATGACAATCTTGAAGAAATAATGGTTATCGGGACTAACAAACCAGTTTATGTGTGGCATAGAAGGTTTAACATGTGTAAAACAAACATTGTGTTCCAAGATGAGAGAGAAATCCTAAACATTGTCGAGCGCATTGCGAGAAAGGTGGGAAGAAGGATTGATCAACAGAGCCCGCTTTTAGATGCTCGTTTACCTGATGGAAGTCACCAATCAGTTTAGATGGTCCAACAATTACAATTAGAAAGTTCAAAAAAGACCCGTTAACTATAATTAACCTTATAAAGTACTAGGGCCAAATATTAGGATGAGTAAGGATAAGTATGTTGCATTTATGATGATAGGCATTAGTATTCTCGCGAGCATTTTTGTATTTTTCATGGGGATACTCTTAATGTTACCTGTGGACATTTCTATGCTGTTGGGTCTTCTTGGATTTATTGGAGGATTCCTCTATATGAGAAACTATCAAAAATTGTATGGAGGAAGAGAGTTATTGAGGTTGAAAGGGCAATGCCATATGTCCTGAGGCACTTGGCTTCTCTATTGAGTGCAGGTGTTGGCATTGCGGAGGCGATGTTGTCGGTTGCAAATTCAGACTATGGTGTAATATCAGAAGAGTTTGAGCTTATAGTGAGGGATATGCGTGGTGGTGCATCTTTTGAAGAAGCGTTAACAAGATTTGAAGAAAGAATGGCCTCAGAGAATATAAGTAGGGTTGTGAAGCAGATTTTGAGAGCTGTAAAATTCGGAGGTGATTTATAGGGGATACTTTACAAGTTAGCTGAGGACTTTTCATTTGAATACAGAATGAAGCTTATGGAATACGTTCAAAAAATTAACGGATTGGCGTTCGTTTATATGTTTATAAGTGTCGTCATGCCCACAATGTTGGTGGTTGCAATACTTGCGGCCTCTATAATGGCAAAAACACTCGTCATGTCTGTTCAGGGATTGGCAGTGCTATTACTCTTTGGTTTTCCAGCAATGGCATTTTTAATGATTGTAATGATAAAACGCAGTGAGCCGAGGTGAGTGAAATGGCCAAATTTAAAATTACACCCTACCTCATTAAAATCACGGAAAAAGTTATCCCAAAGAAGCTGCTAAAAAAATACGACTTACTCCTATATTCTGCGGGGATAGCTTTCCGAGCAAGTGAATACCTGTTAATTTCATTCCTAATCTCGATAATTGTTGGGACTGTCCTTTTTATATTTAACCCTCTCCATGGAATTGTGGCGTTTATAAGCACGTTAATTGGTGTAGTTTGGGTTTATCCCTATTGGAAAATTGCTAAAAGAATTGAGGATATGGAGCAGATGCTTCCCGATGCTTTCTTCTACTTGGCCAGTTCTCTCAGGGCTGGTATCTCGTTCTCGGAGGCTTTGGAAGAACTTACCACAGCAAAGTTTGGAGCGTTGAGTGAAGAGTTTAAAAAGACAGTGTCGGAAATTAAAAAGGGCAGACCTACAGTTGAAGCACTAAAAGCATTTGCCTTAAGGAATAAGAAATCCCCAGTAATATACAGATCAATGATGATTATAATTGAAGCCCTTGAAAGGGGTGCCCCAATGGCTGATGTTCTTGTTTCAGTGGGTAATGATGTTCGTGAAATTTTGAGAATCAAAAAGGAGAGAAAAGCTTCAACGGGAATGCAGGTGATGTTTTTTATAATTGCAAGTGGATTTGTGGGTCCCCTTATATTGGGGGTCGTCTCTAAGGTAATTGTCGGGTTGGGTGGTGTTGAGGGAACAGTAACTTTGCCAATTTCAGCAATAAAAACCGTGCTTCTAATCTTCGTTGCTTTGCAGGCAATAGTTTCGGGGATAGGGATTGGAGTAATAAGGGAAGGAAAGTTCTCTGGAGGCTTAAAGTACAGTGTAATGCTGGCAATCATGGGGGTTATAGTATTTAACCTAGCAGGTTCTATAAACTTGGGCGTTTGAAGGTTTCTAAGCCTTTTGTATGTCGACTATTTCCACTTCAAATATTAATGTTTTTCCGGCTAATGGATGATTGAAGTCTAAAGTAACTTCATCATCTCCAACTTTCGTGATCTTTGCTATTCCGCTATCTGTCACAACATACATGTTTTGAACTGGCCCTATTTTGGCGTTTTCGAAATCTGAGCGAGGGACAGTGATAATAAGTTCTTCTCTGGGCATCCCATATCCAAGCTCTGGAGGGATGGTTATGGTTCTCTTTTCTCCGACTTTCATTCCAATTAAAGCCTCATCCAGTCCGGGAATTAGTTCGCCAACTCCAACATTAGCGCCTATTGGTCCATATTTGCGGTCTTCAGCGTAAATACCAGCCTCTTTAGCGATATCCTCATAACTGGTATCAAAAACTTCCCCATTCTCAAATTTCCCAACGTAGTTAAAAACTACA
>DQUR01000284.1 GCA_015662175.1 Thermococcus paralvinellae
CTGACGAATGACAGAAATGAGATTTTGAGGAGACAGACCTATTTCAAAAAGAATCTCCCAAAGATTACGCCGGAATTGAAGGATACATTGGCCAAAATCAGGCCAATTCGCTTTAAAAATGGTTTCCTCCACGACAGGCTTTTAATTGTTGATGAAGATGACATTGAAAAAGCCCAAGCTCTGGGTGTATGCGAGGTCTCAACGGAGCCTTTGGAGGGATACGACTTAATTTTAAGCACCACGGGAATTGGGATTGACGTCGAGTTAAGCATAAGCGAAATCGCCCCCGAGCTTTACGTCATGCCCCTCTGGGAAAACAGGGAAACCTTGAAGGCTTTGGTTCAAATCGGTGGTATCCGGAGTGTTGCCGGGCCGATTTTGGAAAAATTGAAGGAACTGGAAGAGGTCATGAAGCGGAGGGAATTGCTCAACGATCTTGATGAAATAATATCGACCGAAGAGAAAAGGCTGAATGAAAAGATGGCGGAGAAACTTGAAAGATTCAGCCTGACCCTAACCGGTAAGGAGTTGCTGGAATTCTTAAAGGAACTCAGGGAAGGTAACTATGATGCCATATTCAGGCATTTCAGTGAGATTGAAAGCGAAATACTTGAGGAGATAAGTGAAGCGGAGAAAAGGCTCAGCGAAAAGCTAAACTTTGCCGTAGAGCTGTTTTCACGGGAAAACCTCTATCCCGTTGAGGTTCCTCCAGAGCGCATAGAAGCCCTGCGCCAAGAACTGGAGAAAGAACTCAGACTGGAGATGTATCTGAAAAGCCGGGAGATTGTTGATGAAATAAAGCACCTCATACCAAAGCTTAGGGAAGAGATAAACAGAGCATACGAGCTGGAATTTTTAAGGGCGGTAAAAGAATTCACAGAGGGATTTGAGTTTCCAGAGCTGATTGAAGGGGGAATCGCATTTATAAATGGAAAGCACCTGTTTATCAAAAATCCGCAACCGGTCAGCTACGTTGTTGGGAAAGCTCCTGTGGAATTTGATGGGGTGAAGGGTGAGAGGGTCGTTATTTTAACGGGTGCAAACAGCGGTGGAAAAACTTCACTGCTTGAGCTTGTCTCCCAAATAGTAATCTTGACTCATATGGGCTTCCCCGTTAATGCCGAGAAAGCTTGGGTTGAGGTTCTGGATGAGGTTTTCTTCTTCAAGCGGAAGAGGTCTGTTTACGGTGCTGGAGCATTTGAAACAGCCTTAAAGAGCTTTGTGAGGGCATTAACAGGAAACGGAAGAAAGTTGATTTTAATTGATGAGTTCGAGGCTATAACGGAACCCGGGGCAGCCGTCAAGATAATGGCGGAGCTCCTGAAGATTGCCCATGAGAAGGGATTCTACGTCATAATTGTGTCCCATCTGGGTGATGACCTAAGGAAAGAACTGCCCTTTGCAAGGGTTGATGGGATAGAGGCCCGAGGCCTGGATGAAAACCTCAACCTGATTGTTGACAGACAGCCGAAGTTTGGGACCTTGGGTAGAAGCACCCCGGAGCTTATTGTTGAAAGGCTTTATCGCACCAGGAGAGGAAGAGAAAAGGAAATCTTTGAAAGGGTGTGGAGGGCATTCACCTGATCCACTTTCTCTCCCTTACATATCTCCCCCTGCTCTCAATCTCTTCTATCTTCTCCCTTAACTCTTGGGCCTTTTCTTTTCCTCTAACCTCACCATAGCCCTCAAGAACAGCCTCAAAGCCTTTCTCAAACCACCTATAGTGGGTGCTCTCCATGGCCCTCTTCAGGAGATGTAAATCAACCCCCTGAGCCTCAGCGGTGTTATCAAACTCCGCCAGCCCAAAGTCTATGAAGTAAATCTTTCCCTCTCTTAAGATCATGTTGGACGTCGTCAAATCCCCGTGAATAATACCCGCTTCATGCAGTTTTCCAATTTGCCTTCCAATTTCACGGCAAAGTTCTAAGCGCTCTTCTATGGGAATTTTCTCCAGATACTCTTTCAGGCGTTCCCCTTCAATAAATTCCATGACAATTTTCATATCCCTCATATCAACCTCATAGACATGGGGAACATTAACCCCGAACTCCTTAGCCCTGTGCAGAATTCTTGCCTCCCTAACGGTTCTTTCTTTCCTCAGTTTTTGATCGATTTCCTTTATTCGGTACCGCTTTGATATTCGGTGTTTTATTATCACTTTATCGTCGAATGGAAAGTAGAGTTCCTCGAATTTAGCCAAATAAATTTTTGCCTCCGCTCCCTGCTTTATAAGTTTCATCAGACACCACCATTCTAAGCCAATATTGAGGGGGTAATGTTTGGAGGGTAATGTTTAAATAACTTGTTACTTTATCATCGTTGAATTGTAATTTCTCTTAAATGAGTATGCTTCTAAATTCCTGAACAAAAACTTTTTATGGAACACCACCATATAAAAAGTGCATTAAAAATCTTTCGGAGGAATGTGAAATGGCACAGTTGGTTGGACAAGGAGGACAGCCGGTTTTGATTTTGCCTGAGGGGACTCAGAGGTATGTTGGTAGGGATGCTCAGAGGTTGAATATTTTGGCTGCGAGGATTGTTGCTGAGACTGTCAGGACCACTTTAGGACCAAAGGGCATGGA
>DQUR01000120.1 GCA_015662175.1 Thermococcus paralvinellae
CACTGATTTGGCCTTACTTTCTTTACCGAGTTCTAGATAAGGCTTTCCATTGGAAAGGCATGGCGAATTCAGGCTTACATTTGGCTTCATTTGTGACTTTTTGGGACTGTTTCGTTGCACCTCAGCCGTGTAACACCTTCCTTAACAAGTACCGCTCGTCTTCCCCCTTCTCCATGCAATTCTCCAATCCAGAGACCACGAATTCCCAGCCTGAAGAACGTAAACTATCCACCCAATACTTTTAACCCACAATTGTCAAACCTAATGTGGACACGTCCCCACAATCAAGAAAAATTTATTTTCTCCTCTCGCGTAACCATGAATATGAAAGAACTTTTCAGCAAGCTTGAAAGTGAAATCGTGGCCATCAGGCAGTTTCCACCGAGAGAGGGACAATATGGGGAGTTCACATTTAAAAATCCCGAAATAGCCAAGCTTGTGGAGGATTTGGGGTTTAGGCTGTATAAGCATCAGGTTGAAGCGTTGAATGCCCTCTACTCTGGAAAAAACATTGTTGTAACAACACCCACGGCTTCCGGTAAAAGCGAGATCTTCAGATTGGCCATTTTTGACAGCTATCTGTCAAATCCCCATAACACCTATCTCCTGATCTACCCCACCCGCGCCTTGATAAACAACCAGTATGAAAAGTTCTCCTTTGAGAACTTTCACTTCTTTCGGATAACAAAGAAAACGGTGAATGCTAAAATCCTCACCGGTGACGTTGAATTGAGTGAAAGGAGGGCAATCCTAAGGGAAAAACCAAGGGTAATTTTTACAACACCTGACATGCTCCACCACCACATCCTAAGAAATTTGAAAGATTATGAATGGCTTTTGAGGAATTTGCGGTATCTGGTTGTTGATGAGCTCCATGTTTACAGGGGTGTCTTTGGAACCAATGCAGCTTACGTCTTCAGGCGATTGCTGAGGGCATTAAAGCGATTTGGGGTTAAACCTCAGGTAATAGCTCTCTCCGCAACCCTCAGAAATCCCAAAGAATTTGCCGAGAACTTTTTTAATCTTGAGTTTGAGGCGATAACAAAAGCAACAAATCCCTTTCCAGAGCGTTATCTGGTTTTCTTTGAGCCGAGAAGGTTGAATGAAATGCATCTTTTAAAGGCCATAGTTGAAGAACTGGCAGAGAAAGGGATTAAAACACTCGTTTTCTTTGATTCGAGAAAAGGAACCGAAAAGCTAATGAGATTTTTGCTTTCTTCTCCAGCCGTTTATAAAACATCAACCTATAAAGGAACCCTTCCAAAGAACATCCGCTGGGAGATTGAGAGGGACTTTAAGGAAGGGAAGCTTTTGATCCTTCTAACAACAAACGCCCTGGAGCTTGGCATAGATGTCGGGGATCTGGATGCTGTAATCAACTATGGAATTCCGCCGGATGGACTGTTTTCGCTGATTCAGCGCTTCGGAAGGGCCGGGCGTTTAAAGGAAAGGGTGGCAATAAACGGGATAGTTCTGAGGAGAAACGGTCTGGACTATTACTACAAAGAACACTTAGATGAGCTCGTTGAGAGGCTGGAGAAGGGGATAATTGAATACATGCCCGTTAATCTGAAGAATCGTCTGGTTGCTAAAAAGCACCTCCACTACCTCCTGACCGAACTTAAAGTCATCGAATGGGATGAGCTAAACGACTTTGAAAAAGCCGTGGCTAAAGAACTGATAAAGGAAAAGAAGGTAAAACTCCACCAAAATCCTCTGACTCGAAAGAAGGAGCTCAGGATTTTAAGGCCCGCTTTCAGCTACTCATCAATTAGGACGGCAAGTGATGAGAGCTATTTTCTGGTTTTGGATGAGCCCTGGGTAAGGCATAGACTGCAAGAAAGGAACCTTCTGCGCTTCGTAAACTGGCTCAAGCTTAAGGGTTATCTCATTGAAGAGGTTGATAAGCCAGAGTATTACCGCTCATTGTTGCCGGGAATGGCATACTTCTCAAGGGGAGAGCTTTACATGGCCAAAGATATGTTGAAAATTGGAAAATTCCACTTCATCTTTGTAAGGCAACTTAACCGATTCTGGGAGGTTGAAACTTTTGCATCAAAGCGTGAAGAGGTTGAAATCCTTGAAAGTTATGGGGAAAAACAGTTCAGGGATGTTGAAATTCACATCGGCCGGCTCAGGGTTAGGCATAGATACTGGGGCTTTGCGGTGAAGGGCAGGGATACTCCGCTCTACCTCCAGGAACTGCTCAAGCTTAAAGAAGAGGGCATTTTAAAGGGCAAAATCTATGCACCCCTCGTTGGAGGATTGGAGGCTGTTAACTTGGATGAGCTGAGCGATGAAGAATGGAAAATCCTTGATTGGGGAAGGTTCGCCAAGGTTGAATTTGAGAAACCCCATGAGAGAGAATTTGAAACTGATGGTATCTGGTTTGTGTTTCCCGATAGGATTAGAGAGGTTACAAGGGAGGAATTCCATGAGTTCTTTGGGATAGCGCTTGAGCAGGGGGATTTGGCGTTTTCCATCTATGAGCATCTGGACAGGAGAAAGCTCTTCCCGGAGCTTTTGGGAGCCACGACATACTACATAAGGAAAACAATTGAGGACATTCTTGAGAAGGCAAAGGTTAAGGATGATGAACTTGCATTAGCCATAAAGAAGATGATTGACAGCAAGGATGGCATCGGGAATGGTCTTCATGCAATAGAGCACAACATGATAAAGATAGCCCCAATCTTTACCTATATCGATAGCAGAGAGCTTGGTGGCTACAGTTATGAGAGCTTCCCCAATCCACCGCACCTGGGAATGCCGGTGGTGTTCATCTACGATGGAAACGAGGGGGGCTTTGGATTGGCAGAGATACTCTACGAGAATGCAGAAAAGCTTATGGAAAAAAGCTTTGAGCATCTGAAGAGTTGCAGATGCAGAGATGGATGTCCCCTATGTGTTTATTCACCCAAATGCGGAACATTTAACGAGTTCCTGGACAAGTGGCAGGCGATAAAAATCTGGGAGAAGACTTTGAAGTGCTGATTTGCTTTATCATTTTCTCAACGTATCGGCTTTATCATTTTCCGTTGTTTCCCAACTAATCACAAAGAAAAGCGTTCTAAGATTTGCCCATGTTCCTTAGTATCCTGAAGGTGTCCGCATCCCTTCGCTTAAATCTCCTCCCAGACTCTGGGAAAAGGTTAAATTCCAGTACGTTGATTAACGAGATAAATAGGAAAGGTGATTGTATGAGAATGGCGTGGGGAATCAGCGGGGCGGGGCATCTTCTCAAGGAGAGCGTTGAAGTGATTGAAAAGCTCAGCGAAAGGCATGAGATAAAAATTTTTCTCTCAAGGGCTGGAGAAGAGGTTGCAAAAATGTATCATGTTCTGGACAGAATCGAGAGGTTTCCTCTTGTCAAGGAGTCCAGGCAGGATTTTTCCTTCCCCTCGTGTGGAGCTTTCAATCTAAGAAAATTCGACGTCTTCATAATCTCCCCCGCGACATCGAACACGATTGCAAAAATCAGACTTGGGATTGCAGATTCGCTTTTATCCTGCTGTGCCTCCCAGGCATTGAAGAGCAGGATCCCTTTGATACTGATCCCAACGGATTCAAAGCCCATCATTGAAACCAGAGCCCCCAACGGTCAAATTTTCAAGATATATGTGAGAAAAGTTGATCTGGAACATCTGGAGGCACTGAAGGAGGAGGGGGTTATAATTTTGGAGCATCCTTACGAGGTTGAAAAGGCTTTAGAGCGATTCCTGTGAACATAGTAGAAATTTCCTTCACCATCAATGTAAACGTAGTCTGGAGAGTATTTTGGCCCATGATAGAGGTTATACCCATCCAAGCGATACCACAGATCTCTGGCTGCCTCGAGTTTGTTTAGCTCATCAAGGATTCTTAAATCACCCCTTTTAATCATGTTGAGGAGTTTTTGCAGGTACTCATCACTTATCCTGAAGCCTATGTAGGATGCAAAGAACTCATAACCCGTTATAAACTCTTTTGATAGATCCTTGGAAGGATAGGCAGGTGTAACCCTTATACCAAAGCGTTTGTAGAATTCCCTCAGAGCAAATTTGTCTGGCCTATAGGGAATAAGTCCAAGGGCCATGAGCTCGACGGTCTCCCTGGAATATTTTTTAGGCCACTCGGGCTCGAAGGGATATATATGCTCCGGAACTTTAGGATATGGGTCAGAGCCGAGGACATAAAGTGCCTTGTAACTACTTCCAACCAATAATGGGGCTCTCCAGATTACTACCACTTCCGAATGGTCAAGCTTTCCTCCGCTTAAGCTTGCTGGAATTTGTATTGCCCATGCATTGAGATTAAAATCCATGAATAGGTTGTTCATTAGAATAACTTCTGTTTCACCGTCATAACCACATATTCCAGATTGAAGGGTCTTCACTATGGGAACATCAAAAGAGTGGACGTAAACATTGACAAAATATGCAATGTGGAGGGCGGTCATGGAATAAAAAGGTACAGGCTTTTTGTAGTAGTTCAAGAGCCTGTGTTTTGCATCGTTATAGAAAAACTCCATGGCATGGCCGAGCTTTATTTTATGATAGCGAACAAAACCCAAATCGGGATATACCGCCTCAAAAACTTGAAGGGGCTTATACCGGGCGGCTCTTCTCCACATATACTCGATTTCACTTTTACTATAAAGCTCTGCATTCTGGAAATCATAGGGGCCCTTTCCATTAAAATAAATTGGGAACACGAGGGGATAGTGAGCAAGGGACACATCCACCGAATTTTTGTTCCCTTTGGCATCGTAGGCTTCTATTGTTATGGTGCAATTTCCCCAGTCTTGGGGGAACTGGAGCACTTGTGTGTATCTCAGGGAATCAACATCTATCGGATTTTCAACCTTCTCTTTTCCATTCACAAGTATCCTTACCTTTTTTGGAGGATTTGCATTGTCCTCAATGCTCAACGAAATCTCAATCAATCCTGAAGGAAGGCTCTCAACTTTTCCCCGCAGTTTTGGAGGTGTCTTGTCGTTTTGATGCTCCCTTTTAAATTCTTCCCATGTTGCTTGAACATGTGCAATCTCAAAACGGTAAGCGTTTTTCATAAACCAATCCCTGTAGGTTGTGTTCATTAATAACTCCTGCTTTATCTGTCCCAGCCCCAGTACGAATTTTGATATCTCATCCGGTTCAAATCCACCCAAAAGTCCCTGCATGTTGTCAATTACCTCAATTACATCGGGAGGAAGACCAGAAAGGGACATGCTGAGCTCCTTAACCAGCTGTATATATTCGGTCAAACTCTTTACCTGATATATATGACGGGAGTTTTCTATACCCGTCCTTATATTGGGGGGCAGGGTGAGGTATATGTCCATGAATTCCCTCACTTGGCTGTTGAAAATGTTCACCATTTTTGAGAATCCCTCCAGGGTGTAGGGAGCTTCTGAGAACAGGAATCTAACCATATCATCCCGAAGTGCTAGGGGAACCTCATTGAGCGTTTGGGCCACCTTCCCGCAGAGACTGGAAAACTTTATCGGATCTGTAACATCAACATCTCTAAACAGCGTTGTGTGATACTTGTAAAGGGGGTGTACGTTTTTTATCATTTCGAGCTCGCTCTCATCAATTCTCCCGTCATTTAAAAACCCAAGTTGTTCCGCTATGTATTCATAGTCACCTTCGAGAGTTTTTACGGGAACGGTGTTTTTTCTGACCTGAGGAGGACGAAAAACAAACATGAGCCCCAGAACATAGAGGAGCATTAACACAACGGCAACTTTGCGTAAGTCAATTTGCATAACGTTTCCCTGTTTGTGAAATGAATTTGTTGCTTTATCAAATTTTCTGGACATTTGTGGATAACACGGGCATTGATTCTGAATAGCTTTAAATATTGCGGGGATAAGTTAATTCTCAGGTGATACCATGAGGATAGTGCGCTTTGGGGTTTCCATTCCACAGGATCTGCTCACAAAGTTCGACAGGATCATAGAAGAAAAAGGGTATACAAACAGAAGTGAGGCAATAAGGGACCTGATCAGGGACTTTATTGTGAGGCATGAATGGGAGGCTGGCGATGAAGAGGTTGCCGGAACCATTACAATAGTTTACAACCATGATGAGGCCGAGGTGATTAAGGAGCTCCTGAATTTGCAGCATGACTACATTGATGAAATCGTCTCAAGTTTGCATGTTCACATGGACGAGCACAACTGCCTTGAAGTTGTGGTTGTAAAAGGGAAAGCGAGTAGGATAAAAAAGATTGCCGAGAGACTTATAAGTCTCAAGGGGGTTAAGCACGGGAAACTTGTTATGACCACCACTGGGAAGGAACTCGTTTGAGGAAAAGCTTATAAATTCACCCCTCATCATCTTTTCTTGGGTGCCGGGGTAGCCTAGCTCGGTAGGGCGGGGGACTCGTAATCCCCAGGTCCCGGGTTCAAATCCCGGTCCCGGCTCCATACAAATTTTTCTAATTTTCTAACGAAAAGTTAGATCAAAGTTTGTTTATCTCTTTCTAAGTGCTTTTTCTTAGAGTGGATTTTTCTCTAAATTAGCAGTTTTTCAAGGTTTTACTCAAAAAGCGTCCTACGGACGCGAGAAGAAAAGTTTAAAAGTTACTTTTCAAGTGAATCCACGCTACATCAGCAGGCACTAAAAAGATAAACAAACCTTGCCAACTCTTCTTAATCATGGGTGCTCTGCTTTCTCAACATTCTATCTCTTCTCGTATTTTTTGTGTCTTTGACTTTGATCTCAATGAATTTTAACTTTTATCAATGTATTTATGTATATCATTGAAACCGTTATAATAAATAGCAAAGCAACGCTCCCTGTATAGGCTGAAATTAGATACATTA
>DQUR01000252.1 GCA_015662175.1 Thermococcus paralvinellae
AAGAATGAGTCTCATTTCACATCCCCAATAAAATAATTCTTACCACACTTAAAAAGGGTATTCATCGAAGTGGGGTGATATCGTGGAACCACATTCGCTTAAGGTTAATCTTACTAATTAAGGGAACAGCAACAGTTAGCCCTGCATTCCCTGAGATGTCATGTCTATTTTATCTTTAAACCTCTCATAGCTTATCTTGAAAGCTTCCAAAACCGGTAATTCCTCTCCTGCAAAAAATGCAAGCATTGCTCCACCACCCGTGCTTATATGACTAATCCCTCGAATATCGTACTTATGTATGCTCGCTATGCTGTGTCCGCCTCCGACAACGGAGAATGCCTCGCTTTCACCGATGGCTCTAAAAACACCCACCGTTCCCTTTGCAAATTCCTCTATTTCAAAAACTCCCATGGGACCATTTGCCACAATTATTTTTGCCCCCT
Organism: Thermococcus paralvinellae; assembly: GCA_015662175.1. GTDB lineage: Archaea > Methanobacteriota_B > Thermococci > Thermococcales > Thermococcaceae > Thermococcus_B > Thermococcus_B paralvinellae_A. Next base: position 444 of record DQUR01000252.1, read on the forward strand.
TTAGAATCTGAGCATATTTTTTAATAGTCCTTGAGCCTATATCAAGGATCTGGTATTCATCGAACAGCCACTTTTCATCGCTCAGCAAATCCACCTCAAGCCTTCTCCCTTTATACTCAATGGCAAAGTCAACTGGAGTTCTGATGTACGGATAAAAGTCATCCAAAAGCTTCTCGGCCCATTCTACCAACTCTAAGAGCCCTTTCTTTTTAAGGAATTCGATGTTCGCGATTCCTAGGTTGTATCCCTTTGCCAATGTGAAAATATGTCCAACCAGTCCCCCGGTGAGGATTAAATCTGCCTTTTCCTGATTTAGTACATTTTCAGCTACCCTGAGCGAATCATCAACCTTTGCACCACCGAGCACATATATTTTTGGTCTTTCAGGACTTTCATAGGCTCTGGTTAGGGCTTTAACTTCCTCCTCCATTAAAAACCCCATTATCATTGGCTTAATTCTTGCAAAGCCCACCAGGGAAGGCTGAGAACGGTGGGCTGTTGCGAAGGCATCATTGACAACATAATCCAAAAGGGGGGCAAGTTTTCTTACAAGATGGGTCCTCTCACATTCCTCAAGACGTCTCTGCCTTATCTCCTCGGCGGCAAAACGAAGGTTTTCCAAAATTATAGCCTCACCAGGTTTAAGGGACTTTATCTTTTCCCTGGCGTATTTTCCAAAAATGTCTTCAACATATTCAACCTCCCTACCAATTAAGGAGTTTAAGATCTCAGCGTGCTGCTCCGTTGTAATGTAGTCCTCCTTGTAGGGTTTGCTCTGATGGGTTGCAATTACAACCTTTGCGTTGTGTTCGAGGAGATAGAGTAAAGTGGGCAAAGTTGCTCTAAACCTTGCATCGCTTATGATCTTGCCTTCTTTTACAGGCGAGTTTAAATCAACCCGCAGAAAGACCGTTTTGTCGTGATAATTGAAATCCATGAGCCGGAACATTTCATCACCAGAAATATGTCAATAAAAGTTGGGTTAAAAGATTATCCCATACATCTGTTTGCGAGGTTAGGTCATCAAAAGATTCTCAATGAGCTTTATCGCCTCCACAATCTTAGCCTCGGGTTTTTCGTCTCCGTTTGGAAGCTCAAGGTTTATGACCAATCTTTCCTCTCTTCCCT
>DQUR01000183.1 GCA_015662175.1 Thermococcus paralvinellae
ACCCTTGAGTGTGATGTCCTTTTCATCGTATAATCCTAACCCTATAAAATAGATTGCCATTCCACTTCACCGCATCATTAATCTGCTGGCGGGCCCGGCGGGATTTGAACCCGCGACCTTCGGCTCCGAAGGCCGACGCCCTATCCTACTAGGCCACGGGCCCACGGGCCACAAAAAGATTTTAATTTGAGCTTTACATAAAGCTTACGGTGATCAAATGATACTACCAGACCATAAAATTGTAAAAGAGATTCTTATCGAACCGTTCAGTGAAAAGTCCCTTCAGCCCGCGGGATATGACCTAAGAGTTGGTAAGGAAGCGATGATCAATGGAAAGTTCGTTGATGTTGAAAAAGAAGGAGAAGTCATTATCCCACCCAAGGGATACGCTCTGATTTTAACTCTGGAGAGGGTTAAGCTACCAGATGACATTATGGGTGAGATGAGACTGAGAAGCTCCCTGGCTAGAGAAGGCCTGATCGGAAGCTTTGCATGGGTAGATCCGGGCTGGGATGGAAATTTAACGCTGGGAATTTTTAACGGCTCAAACGAAGAAATTGAGCTTGAATACGGCGAGAGATTCGCCCAGATAGTGTTTCATCGATTGGAAGAACCGACATCAAGGCCCTACAGAGGGAACTATCAGGGAAGCCAGCATTTGGCATTATCGAAGAGAAGAAGGAAACTCTGAAATTTTATATTTTATGCTGAAAGAAAGCTTGAAATGGAGGAAAAAAGAGACCTCAGCCAAAAAGGGCTCCAAGTCCTGCGAGGGCCTCTTCCTCACTTACCTCCTCTTCTTCCTCTTTTTCCTCCTCTTCCTGAGCCGGTGTCTCTTCAGCAGTTGCAGGGGCGGCAGCTGGGGCAGCGGCAACTGCGACTGGCATTGCAGCCTTCTCTATAACCTCGTCGATGTTAATCCCCTCAAGTGCAGCAACCAGTGCCTTGATCCTTGCCTCGTCTGGGGTAACCCCAGCAGCTTCCAACACAGCCTTGAGGTTCTCCTCGGTTATCTCCTTTCCTGCAGCATGTAACAGTAAAGCAGCATACACATATTCCATCTCCTTACACCTCCAAATTAGCTTTAGTTTCAATTATTGGATGCGCGTTAACCAAACAACGCTCCCAATCCAGCGAGGGCCTCTTCCTCGCTTACCTCCTCTTCTTCCTCCTCAACCTCTTCAACCTTCTCCTCCTCTGGTTGAGGTTGGGCGGCAACTGCTAATTGAGCCTGTTGGTTTAAAAGCTCTTTGGTTTTCTCATCAAGCAACTCCTCTGGCAACTGCTGTGCTATGAGCAAAGCAGCCCTGAACGCCTTGCCGAAGATGTCCCCAGCGGTTTCTTTTGTGATGTAGTTTGCTTCAACAGCAACGCTCTTTGCATTGAGGAATGCTTTCTGAATGATTGCCTCAATTGTTTGAGCCGTTGGATAGGCTATGTTAACTGACAGATTGAAAGCATGCATGTAAGCCCGCTGAATCATGTTTATGTATTCCTCTTCGTCAATTGCAAGGACTTCCGGAGTGTAAATGGTTCCATCTTCATAAGCTGCCAGCAGGTTAAGACCAACCTCCAAGGGCTCAATGCCTAGCTTATTAAGGATGTTTGCCAGTTGTGGGGTGATAATCTCCCCGGCCTTTAAAACAACCGTGTCTTTTTGGATTGTGACTTTACCCTTTTCAATCCTTGCTGGAATTCCTAAAGCCTGCATCTCACCGACAACTGGGCCCGGTGACAGTGGAGTTGGGCCTGCAGGAACTACAACATCTCTCGGAACTGGAACGCCGGGCTTGGCAGGAGCTGGGGTTTTACTCTCTTCAAGGAGCTTGTAGAGCCTGAATGGGTTCATCTCAGTTGCGAGAATGGCAGCCCCACCTTCAATGTAATCGGCGAGCTTTTCCAACTCTGGCTTTCCAAGCTCTTTTGCTGCCTTCTTGATTGCAAGTTCAATTAGTGTGTTTCTTGAGACCCTAAGCAACGCTTTTCCCCTGAGCTTTTCCCTCATCTTTGAGAGGGGATAAGCTGGTACTCCAGCAACATCTACCAGTGCTATCACTGGGTGACTTTTGATAATCTCAGTGAGTCTTTCTACTTCCTTTTTCTTCCATTCGGCAACGTGAGCCATCTACCTCACCCCTTAATCTTTACAGCTGGACCCATTGTTGTTTTAACGTACACTGACTTAATTTGGTTCTCCCCTCTCTCAAGCTTCCCTATGATTGCATTGATGACTGTTTCAATGTTTTCTGCCAGCTTTTCATCATCCATCGTCTCAATTCCTACGGGCGCGTGAATTACTGGGTTGTTCTTGAGCTGTATTCTTACAGTTTTTTTGAGTTTATTAACAATTGGCTCTAAGTTTGTCATCGTTGGTGGAACAACCACGGGCATCTTGTTCCTTGGACCCAAGTATTTACCCAGGTACCTACCAATCTTTGGCATCAGTGGTGCAGCTGCAATGAAAAAGTCATACTTCTTAGCCAATTTTCTTGCTTCCCTTGGGCTCTTAGCTATTTCCTCAAGCTGCTCACTACTAATAACATCAAGCCCGAGCCTTTTAGCCGCCTCAGCAACGGCACCATCAGCGATGACCGCGATCTTCGGTTCTTTCCCACGACCGTGTGGCAGAACAACCTCAAGCTTGAACCTATTTTCAGGCTTTCTGAGATCAATATCCTTGAGGTTCACTGCCACCTCGACGGTCTGTGTGAAGTTACGCGGCTTAGCCCGGGCTTTAGCCTCCTTCACCGCTTCCACGATTTTTTGCCTGTCAAAGGTCATTTTTCTGACCTCCAATCCTTTTTATTTAAGCTAAATTGAAAAATCAAAATTTCGTAAAAAGAGATGCTTTTAAACTTTTCCCCTAAATCAGCTCTCCTCAGCCTTTGCAAATGTCTCGTCGTAAACTTCCTCATCAATCTCCTTCTGCACAACCCTTGGGTCTTTGCCCTCAACTGTAACCCCCATGCTTAAAGCAGTTCCAATGACTTCCTTTGCTGCTGCTTTAAGGTCAGCGGCAAGCATCTGGTGTTTCTTGGCCTTTGCTATCTTTATCACCTGTTCCATTGTTAGGTTACCAACTATGTTTCTCACCGGTTCACTTGAGCCTTTCTCAAGTCCAAGTTCCTTTTTGATGAGCTGACTAACTGGAGGTGTTCCCACCTCGATTTCAAACTGCTTTGTTGCAGGATCAACGATGATCTTCACCGGCACCTGCATTCCTGCAAAGTCCTTTGTTGCCTCGTTTATTTTATCAACGACGAGCTTAACGTTTAACCCGAGTGGACCGATGGCAGGACCGAGTGGAGGACCGGGAGTGGCTTTACCACCCTCAACTAAAACCTCGACAACCTGTTTTGGCATTCCCTTCACCCCTTTACTCCTTTGGTCGTTTGCTTATAAGCCTAACGTATTCTCCCCTGACTGTAACGGGGATTGGAACTATTGCACCGATGAGCTCAACGACAATTTCATCCTTCGCCTCATCAACCCTAACGACCTTGGCTTTTTCACCTTTGAAAGGTCCAGCAATGAGCTCAACTATATCTCCTGGTTCGAAGCCACTGACTGCCGGCTTTTCCTCAAGGAAGTGCTCAATCTCACTGAACGCGACTTCTCCTGGAAGGGTTCCCCTTGCATGTCTTATTCCCCTTATGGCCTCATCAACCGCACTTTTGTTCGATGCTTCAACAAAGATGTATCCCCTAACCTTTGAAGGGGTTAATATAGCATAAATTGGTAAATTATATGTTTTTGCTTTACTGTAAACTAACCTCGCCGTTGTCTCTTCCTGGCCTACTGTAACCCTTACTGCAAATATTTTGCTGTCGCCCATCTTTATCACCAAAAAGTCATTGGCCTGTCACCAAAATACCTATAATACGAATAACCATCCCTATCAAGCCAATTAGGATTATCCCAAGGCCAGTGATCTTTGCTGCCATCTTATACTCTTTGCCACTCGGTTTTTTTGTGACCAATAAAACCCTTTTGGACTCTGATAGGAAGTTTTTAAGCTTTTCTATGTATTCCCCCGCTGGCACGTCTAACACCCCTTGTTAGGTGATAGTTAAAGGTTTTAAAAACTTGGGAATTAAAAAGAGGGATTAAAGTTCCTCCAGATCAAGGTGAATAGCTTTCTTCTCACTTTCCTCAAAAGAATACGTTGCTTCTTCCTCGACAACAGCATATGGAGAGCTTACGCCCGTAACAACAACCATGACCCTTATGGTTTTACCGAGTTCTTCATCAAGCTGAATTCCCCAGATTACCTGTGCCTCTGGATCAAGCTTGCTTGTAACGAGCTCAATTATCTGCTGTGCTTCCTCAAGCTTGACATCACTTCCAGCAATGCTTATTAATGCCCCTTTGGCACCGCTAATGTCCACATCAAGTAATGGACTGTTCAAAGCCTGTGTTGCGGCTTCAAGTGCCCTCTTTTCGCTGTCACTCTCACCGATACCGATCATTGCAACACCACCATCTTTCATAACTGCCTTAACATCAGCAAAGTCGAGGTTTACCAGGCCTGGCTTGGTTATAAGTTCTGTAATGCCCTTGACCGCTTGAACAAGAATTTCATCAGCAACTTTAAATGCCAAGTGAATTGGCAGGTTTGGAGCTACTTCCATAAGCTTATCATTTGGTATGACAATGACGGTATCACTGTTTTTTCTAAGCTTCTCAAGACCATACTCGGCGTTCTTGATTCTTCTAATACCCTCGACTGTGAAGGGAAGTGTAACGACGGAAACCGTCAAAGCCCCCATCTTCTTTGCCAATTCAGCAACTATTGGAGCTGCACCAGTTCCAGTTCCACCACCAAGGCCACAGGTAATGAAAACCATGTCTGCCCCTTCAAGAGCATCTCTAATCTCTCTCTCACTTTCTTTGGCTGCCTCTTCCCCGATTTTAGGATTGTTTCCAGCACCCAACCCCCTTGTTAAGTCCTTACCAATGAGTATCTTTCTATGGGCCTTAACTTTAAGCAGATCTTGAGCATCGGTGTTTATTGCAATAATCTTAGCACCCTGAATGCCAACTTCCATCATCCTATTGATTGTGTTACAACCAGCCCCTCCGACACCAACGACATAAATCTTTGCCTGTATCTGCTCCAAAATTCTTCTAAGCTCTTCATCGATATCAGTCTGGGGAGCCTGGACTTCGTTTACTTTACTTACTTCTTGGGAAGTTCTTTCTATTGCATTTTCAATTAACTTTAGCATCTTTTCACCCTCCCAGGGAAACAATTTAACATCTGGTAAATTCTGTAGTTTAAAGCAATATATAAATTTTAGCTAGGATTTCGCGGCTAATTCTTAAATTCGAAGATAAATGACTTTAAAGATTTTGCCCAGCTAATCCTTGATAAACTCCAATCCAAGTTCTTCTGCTAGAGACCTTGCCAACTGCCTCGTTTCTCCCTTACTCCCTTTCCAATCCACGTATATCGCTTCAACTTTTTCGGCTGTTCTTTCAATAGCCTTTAGTAGCATGTCTTTAGATACAGGATGAGCATACTTTGCTGCAATATGGGAGAAAGCTATATCCGAGTCCAATGCCGCCTTTGTTTGTTTTGGGGCATAATGTCCTCCACCAATCCCAATGGCAACTTTAAAATTAGCCTTTTGATAATTGTTGATAACGTACATTATTGTTTCAGCCAGAATCTCCCCCGCCCTATCGTTAATCCACTCCTCTTTACTTGACCCAATTTCGATGAAGAGTGAAGGGATATCAAGCTCACTTGGCCCGTGATGTGTGGCCTCATAGCAAACCGTCCATCCTAAGTCGTTCAACTCATTCATCTTTAACAATGCCAGTTTCATTGCACTTGGTTGAGCTATAGCTAAACTGCCATCTTTCCCACCGTACATGGCTTTTCCCCAGTTTCCTGTGATGTGGGTAGTCAAAGCTGGTAATTTCTGTTTGCTTGAATGTCTTGAGGCAAAAATAATTAGATCTGGTTTGATGTTTAGCTGTTTTTCAATCTCCCTATCTAAATAATCGTAATATATCATTTCCTGATTTGTTGTGAGGATTAGAACGTTGCCCTTCTTGTATACAATGTTATTGTCAAATTTAACACCAGTCTCTTCAAATCCAAAGTTTTCGATTAATTTTTGTTTTATGTTCATTGAGGCTAAGTCGATTTTAGTTGTCATTATGGTCTTCATTCTAACACCTCCAAAAGACGGCAAATGTTTGGACACTAATAAGGCTTTTGTGGAAACTATGTGGCACTAAATGAAACTTTCTAGGCTAGATTTAGTTTATATTTGTAAAGTTTATCTGGCTCATAACCTATTTGTTTTGAAATATTCAGCAAAACTTTAGAAAAAAAGAGGTGGATATGTAAAATTTTTTCATTATATTAAACTTAAACTTGAAATTTGTAATGTTTTACATGCTTGTAAACGCAAAATATATAATACCATAGACATCCACTAATATTTGTAAACCCACCTCAATGATGTGAAACATACAACAATGATCTGAGGGGTACTAATGCCCACATGTGGGCGGAGGTGATTCATGTGGAAAAGCAGATGGAGAGTGCAATCTCAACATTTAATGTTGAGGAATCCCCTTGGGGTCTTAAGCAGGGAGTTAATTATGAGGATTTTTTGAAAATTTTTGAATCTCTCCCCAAAGTCAAGGAGATTTTACTTACCAGCGAAACGCTTGAGGAGGCCAGGGAAAAGCTTAGAAAGTTTGCTGAAGATTTACTGTGGAAGTATAAGAACGGTGAAATCGAAGTTGATGCTATGGACAGATGGCTTGCAATTGAAGCTATCAATGTATTCCTAAACATAATCTCCGAATATGGTGAGAAAGCTGCTGGATTTTCAACCCTTGAATACCTCTGGAAAGCAACAAAAGGGGACAAGAGGGTTCTAAGCATTATTACAGAGGGCTTTGTGGAGGAGTTCAAGCATCTCTTCAAGGCCATGGCTGGAGTAACTGGATACTCAAAGGGCTGGCTTGGCCCAAAGCTTGAAGCCGCTGGAGTTAAGTTCGTTGATTTCAGCAAAATTAAGGGAAGAAAAGCCGCATTAATGAGATCGGAATATCTCGACAAAGTATGGGAATACATTAAAGGCTACCTTAAAAAGTATCCAAGCGGTCTTGATGAGCACATCATCGAAAAGAGGAAGAAGCAGAGAGAAAAACTGATGGAATACTGGGGTATAACGGAGGATGAGTGGTTCGATTATAGATGGCAGTTCTCCCACGTGCTAAAGAGGGAGAAAGGCCTTGAGACCCTTAGAGAGCTCAACGAACTCGGAATCGTTAAAGTTCCTGAAGAGGATCTAAAGCAAGTGGAATTGGCAGTTAAATACCACATTCCCTGGGGCATCACCCCATATTACCTCAATCTATGGGACTTTGAAGAGCCTTACAAGTATGACAGACACGTAAGAAGACAGGTTATGCCTCCCGCATGGTACGTCTCAAACATGCTCCAGCACAGGGAAGATAGGGAATACTACTTTGATTTCATGGGCGAGCACGACACATCACCAATTGACCTCGTTACAAGAAGATACGTCACGATAGCAATTCTCAAAGCCTACGATACCTGCCCACAGATATGCGTTTATTGTCAGAGAAACTGGGAGGTTCTGGAACCATTTATGGCAGGCTCATTCCCGGGGTGGGACAAAATTGAGGCAGCACTGGAGTGGTTTGCAGAGCATGAATCAATGCTCGATGTTCTCATCACCGGTGGGGATCCCCTGGCCCTAGCTGACAAGATAATTGACAAAATTATGGGTAGACTTTCAGAATTTGACCATGTTGTCAACATCAGATGGGGAAGCAGAATCTTTGTGACAGTCCCTATGAGAATTACAGACAACCTAGCAGAAATCCTTGGAAGCTACATTGAGCCGGGAAAGAGGAATGTTTCAATTTCCACTCACGTAGAAACAGCTTATGAGGTAACTCCCGAGATGGCCGAGGCAGTATATAAGGTTAGAAAGCAAGGAATCTACATCTACAACCAGCTGGTCTACCAGAGGAACGTTAGCAGAAGGTTCGAGAATGTAGCGTTGAGAATTGCACTGAGAAAAGTGGGAATTGACCCATACTACACATTCTATCCAAAGGGGAAAATTGAGCAAAAAGACTACCTAGTTCCAATTGCGAGAGTTGTTCAAGAGAGAAAGGAAGAGGCAAGATTGTTGCCCGGACAGTTCAGAACTGATGAGCCGGTATTTAATGTCCCAAGAATGGGTAAGAATCACTTGAGGGCATGGCAGGACAGAGAGTTGGTCGGTATAAGACCTGATGGCAGTAGGATATACCTCATGCACCCATGGGAGAAGGGTATCAGTGAAACCAAGCTTTATACATACCCAGATGTGCCAATCAAGGAATACCTTGAATACCTTGAGAGCATAGGTGAAGACCCCAACGACTACTGGACGATCTGGTACTACTACTGAAAAATTTTCGCTCTTTCACCCTTTCATTTATTTACCTGTGTGCAAATCCTCCAGAGAAAAACAAAAAATATATAATGTTTAAATTTGTAAATCCTCTATATATTTGGCTTACTCATGAGGTGATCAAAGATGAGAAAATGGAAGGCCTTAGGTGTGGTTTTTGTTTTGGTGTTGGCTTTAGTTGCCGCAGGATGTACCCAAAAAGAAACCACAACGGGAACACAAACACAGTCCTCCATTGCACCAAAGAACGAGGAAGGAAAGTATGAAATCACAATCTACACAGGTTCCGGTCCGGGTAGTGTGTATTTTGCCATTGGTTCAATGCTTGCAAAAGTCATTAACAAGAAGAGTGATTTAATTGCCGCTAAGGCTGTTACAAGTGGTGCAAGTGTTGCCAACTGTAAGGCTATAGGAAAAGGCGAAGCCCAAGTGGCTATAGCTCAGAACGATGTTACATGGTATGCCTGGGAAGGAAAACACCAGTTCGAAGGCAAACCAATTAAGGTTCTTAGAGGTATAGGCACACTTTATCCAGAGCCAGTCCAGATAGTTGTTAGAGCAGACAGCGATATAAAGACCCTCCAGGATTTGGCTGGTAAAAAGGTTGTCGTTGGTGCCGCAGGCAGTGGTGTTGCCGCAACTGCTGAAAGGGTTCTTAAAGCTGCTGGAGTATGGGACAAGATTGAGCCGATTTATCAAACTTTCGAGGAGGCAGCACAGAGCTTGGTTCTCGGTCAGGTTGATGCAGAGTTCACAGTCATAGCTTATCCTGCGCCAGCAATTGACCAGATTGCGGTTAAGGTTCCAGTCAGATTAATCCCAATTCCCGATGACGTCATCAAGAAGCTCCATGATCAGGGATATCCATTCTACGTCAAGGTGATAATCCCAGCTGGCACATACAAGG
>DQUR01000107.1 GCA_015662175.1 Thermococcus paralvinellae
ACAAAAGGGTTGTGGAGGTAACATTCGAAGAAGGAAGGGAGCTTCTTAACTTATCGCCCAAAGCACAGATGCCAAGATACTCATTAATTGATCTTGCAGACAACTTTACAACTTTGCATAGGAAACTCCTTAATGAGACTCGAAATTAGTTCTGAGAAGTCAGAAACGCATGAACTGGTTTTAATTGCTGTCGGCGATAGCTGGTATCATCATTTCTCAGTTCCGAAACCGCTCGTCATCCAGCATATAGTATTTGTCCCAAAACTTCTTTAAGACTTTAACTCTATATAACTTAGTTATAAAATTTTACAAAAATGTTATAAACACAGGCATTGTATAAATTGGTGGGGCGATGGAGATGGAGAGTGGTTATGACATAAAGCCGGTTCCAAAAGATAGAAGGACTTTCACATTCCTAACGCTCTTTGCGATTTGGTTTGGCGCTGGAATAAGCATTGCAGAATTCTGGGATGGAGCTCTGTTAACTCCAGCTCTGTCTTTACCCACAGCGATGGTAGTAATAGTAATTGGGCATCTAATTGGTAATGCAGTTATGGGCCTTATAGCAATTGAAGGTGAAGAACTCGGGGTTCCAACGATGGTGCTTTCAAAAGGAGCATTGGGGTGAGGGGTTCAATCTTACCATCAATACTTAACTATCTTCAGCTCATAGGCTGGACGGCAATAATGCTAATTGTTGGAGCAAATGCTATGAACGCAGTCTCAAACCACTTTGGGCTTGAAAACTATGCCCTTTGGGTAGTTCTTCTCGGATCATTGGTAACTGCGCGGGCTTACGTTGAACCAAAGAACTGGGCTAGGTTGGAAAAAGCGGCAGCTTTACTCTTTGTGCTAAGCATCTGGTTAACCTATGTAACGCTGAAGCAGTTCCCACTTAACGAGCTCTTGTCGAAGCCTGGAACGGGAGAGATGGGAGTAATGTTGGCCCTTGATTTAGTTATAGCAATGCCCCTTTCATGGGCTCCCCTTATAGCGGATTACTCAAGATTCACCAAGGATAAAAGTTCAGCATTCTGGGGAACTTTCATAGGTTACTTTATCTCATCATCGCTGTTCTACTTCGTCGGAGCACTGACAAATATGGCGATAGGAAAGGGTGACCCAATTGGAATAATAGTGGCATATGGGGTTGGTATTCCAGCAATGCTGATAATAGTCTTTTCAACAGTAACCACAACCTTTCTGGATGTTTATTCGGCGGCAATAACCTACAAGAACATCTCACCAAAATCAGATGCAAAGAGGCAGGTTCTGCTTGTTGGAGCATTGGGAACTTTGCTGGCTTTGGTAATTCCTGTGGATCAGTATGAGAGCTTTCTCCTGCTAATTGGAGGGGCATTTGTTTCTCTAACCGCAATAATGATAACTGACTATTTCCTCGTCAAGAAAGAATACAACGCTAAGGAGCTCTTAGATGAGAAAGAGAGATTTGCAGGATACAACGTAAAAGCCCTGATAATCTGGGCATTTGGATTTGTGTTCTACATGCTCTTAGCTGTTGAGAGGCTTCTGGGCATTCACGTTCCAGTACTGAGCTATGTTGGATTTAAGCTCGGCTCAAGCATTCCAACCTTCATCTTGGTGAGCATTCTCCATTACCTAGCAGGGAGGTGATATCATGGGATGGGTGGCTCAGGCTTTAGAAAAAGTTAGAAAAAGAAAGCCACTTGTTCAGAATATTACAAACTTTGTAGTGATGAATACAACTGCCAATGCCCTTCTGGCAATTGGAGCTTCGCCTGTAATGGCACATGCAAGGGAGGAACTTGAAGACATGCTAAGAATAGCGGATTCCCTAGTGATTAATATTGGAACCCTCGATGAGCACTGGATTGCCTCAATGGAAAAGGCCGTTAAAATTGCCAGTGAGTTAAAAAAGCCTACAGTTCTTGACCCCGTAGGAGCGGGGGCCACTAAGCTGAGAACCGAAACAGCTTTAAAACTCCTTGATATGGGCAGTGTAACAATCCTCCGCGGCAATTTTGGTGAGATAGCATCTTTACTTGGCGAGCATGGGAAAACAAGGGGCGTTGATTCAGCGGCATATGAAAAGGATAGAGCCAAAGAGTTGGCTTTCATTGCAGCAAAGGAATTCAACACCGTTGTAGCCGTCACTGGACCCGTTGATTATGTGAGCGATGGTGAGGAAGTTTATGCGGTATACAATGGTCACGAAATGCTTGGAAGGGTTACGGGGACGGGGTGTATGGTTACTGCAATAACTGGCGCCTTTGCAGCTGTTGAAGAACCCTTAAAAGCTGCTGTATCCGCCTTGGTAGTCTTTGGAATTGCCGCTGAGAAAGCCTATGAGGAAGCTAAGTATCCAGGAAGCTTCCATGTAAAGCTTTATGACTGGCTCTATAGAATCGATGGGGAGCTGATAAATAAAATGGGAAGGGTGAGGAAAGTTGAACCTTAGGAAAAGGCTTAGACTTTATGTTATTACTGATAGAAGGCTTAGGGATGAGATAGAAACTGCAAATGCTGCACTGGAAGGAGGGGCAACTGCAATACAGATGAGAATTAAAAATGCATCGACTGGAGAGATGATCAGAGTTGGAAAAGAGCTCAGAAAGATAACAAAAGACTATGATGCCTTGTTTTTTGTTGATGACAGGCTTGATGTGGCCCTAGCAGTCGATGCAGATGGCGTTCAACTCGGTCCAGAGGATATGCCAGTTCCTATAGCCAGGGAACTCGCCCCAAACTTAATTATTGGGGCTTCAGTCTACAGTTTGGGAGAGGCTTTGAAGGCAGAAAGGGATGGTGCTGACTATCTCGGCGCTGGTTCAGTCTTTCCAACAAAAACAAAGAAAGATGCCAGAGTTCTGGGTTTAGAGGGATTAAAAAAAGTTGTTGAATCAGTAAAAATACCAGTTGTCGCAATAGGCGGAATAAACCATAAAAATGTTAGAAAAGTGCTGGAGGTTGGTGTTGATGGGATAGCGGTTATCTCTGCCATTGTGGGGGCTAAAGATGTGAAAAAGGCAACCGAAGAAATGAGGAAGATAATTGATGAATATCTGGGAGGTGATGAATGTGGATGCTAGAAAGTATGTAAAAACAGCCCTAACGATAGCAGGGAGCGATAGTGGGGGAGGAGCTGGCATTGAAGCTGATCTTAAAACTTTTTCAGCCTTTGGAGTTCATGGCTTGGTGGCAATAACCTCAGTCACGGCCCAAAACACTCAGGAAGTTAGAGCGATTTATGATGTGTCTCCAGAGGTTGTAACAAAGCAGATTGAGGCGGTTGCAGATGATATTGGGGTTGATGCTGCTAAGACGGGAATGCTGAGCAATGCTGAAATAATAAAGGCTGTTGCAAAGGTCGTGAAGAGGTATGGATTCCCACTTGTAGTTGATCCGGTGATGATCGCTAAAAGCGGAGCCCCCCTTTTGAGGGAGGATGCAATGGATGCCCTTATCAAATACGTAATTCCTCTAGCTACACTTGTAACGCCAAATAAGCCAGAAGCTGAAAAGCTGAGCGGTATTAAAATTAAAACTCTCGAGGATGCAAAAAGGGCGGCAAAGATCATTGTCGAAGAGTTGGGAGCGAAAGCAGCAATAGTGAAAGGTGGGCATTTGGGAATGAACGAGGCTGTTGATGTGCTCTATTATGGTGGAAAATTTAGAGAATACAGGGCTCCTTTTGTTGAAGGTTGCACTCATGGAACCGGCTGCTCATTCTCAGCGGCGATAACCGCAAACTTAGCAAAAGGGAAGGACTTGGAGGATGCAGTTAAAGTTGCAAAGGAGTTCATAACAATGGGCATCTTTTATGGTGCAAGAATTGGAAAGGGACACTGTCCAGTTAATCAGAATGCTTGGATTGAAATTCCAGCGGAGAAATGGCGGGTCTATGAAAGCCTAACAAAAGCCGTAAAAGAGCTCGAGAGGATTGGGGAC
>DQUR01000035.1 GCA_015662175.1 Thermococcus paralvinellae
GATTATGGGGGATTATAAGCGCGTGCTGGTTTAATTGGGGTTTGTGATGGCGTTAATTAGGGACTTGATTGGGTTTTATTATCACCCCTTTGGCGAAAAACTTTTATAGTCCAAGTGCTAATATGGTCTTGGTGAAGAATTCAAGCAAAATTCCGCCCTGTTCCAATAAGACTCTAGGAGAATTGAAAGCTTACATAGTAGGATCCTGGCCCTAACTCAGTGGGCTTAACCCTCTCATAGGTTCCAATAAGACTCTAGGAGAATTGAAAGCTGAGTAGAAAGTGCTTTCTGTTTGTGGCTAGCTTTTTTTTCAGTTTCAATAAGACTCTAGGAGAATTGAAAACATTGAAAAGGTTCTTCAAGTTTAAATTTTAGCCTGACCTTTCTAACGCAATAACATTGGACGAGCCAAAAACCAGAAAGAGCTGGGTGGCTTTCTCAATTTGTTATGTATACTTTTGCATATCTTCCTTTCTTAAAAATAACTAACCGTAATGTTTAAATTTCACAGCACTTATAAAGCCAGTAATGTTAGTTTTTCGGGGTGATAACGATGGCAAGGTATATGGTAACATCAGCTCTACCTTATGCTAATGGTCCTATTCATGCAGGACATTTGGCTGGAGCATATCTGCCGGCGGATATCTTTGTCAGATATCTCAGATTAAGGGAAGAGGATGTCATCTACATCTGTGGAACCGATGAGCATGGAACGCCAATAACATTCAGGGCATTGAAAGAAGGCAAAAGCGCGAGGGAAATCGTTGATCGCTATCACGAGAACATAAAAACAGCCTTTGCGAGGGCCAAGATAAGCTTTGATTACTTTGGGAGAACTGAATTACCGGTTCACTACAACCTTAGCCAAGACTTCTTCTTAAAGGCCCTTGAGAACGGACACCTCGTAAAGAAGGTAACAAAGCAGGCCTATTGTAAGCACGATAAGAAGTTTCTTCCAGACAGATACGTAATTGGGACCTGTCCCTACTGTGGGGCCGAAGAGCAGAGGGGGGATCAATGTGAAGCCTGCGGTAGACCGCTAACCCCTGAAATTTTGGTGAACCCGAGGTGCAATATATGCAAAAATCCCATAACATTCAAGGATTCAACCCATTATTACATTAAAATGCAGGACTTTCAGGAAAAGCTGAGTAAGTGGGTTGAAAATAACGAGCACTGGAAGCCCAACGTCAGGAACACCGTCCTTGGTTGGATAGAGGAGGGGCTTGAGGAGAGGGCCATAACCAGGGATTTGGACTGGGGAATCCCAGTGCCACTTGAGGATGAGGATATGAAAGGCAAGGTTCTCTACGTCTGGTTTGAGGCCCCGATAGGGTACATATCAATAACAATCGAATATTTCAAACACATAGGTAAGGAAGATGAGTGGAAAAAATACTGGCTGGCTGATTATGACGGACAAGAAACAAAAGTAATTCATTTCATCGGGAAGGACAACGTGCCTTTCCATGCAATTTTCTGGCCGGCTTTTCTAATGAGCTACGGAAAGTTTAGAGACAAAAACGGAGAATTTGAGTGGTTGTTACCCTATGATATCCCGGCCAACGAATATCTCAAACTCGAAGGGAAAAAGTTCTCAACCAGTAGAGACTGGGCCATCTGGGTTCATGATTTCCTCGATGAGTTTCCCGCCGATTATCTCCGCTATTATCTTACTGCAATAATGCCCGAAACGAGGGATTCGGACTTTAATTTTAAGGACTTCAAAGCGAGGATAAATGAAGAACTGGTTAATATCCTTGGGAACTTTGTCCACAGGGCCTTAACCTTTGTTAACAGGTATTTTGATGGAAAGGTTCCCGAGAGAGGGGAACTTGATGAATTAGATAGACAAGCGTTTGAAGAAATTGAAAAGGCGTTTGAGGAGGTTGGAGACCTAATATCGAAGTACCGTTTCAAAGATGCACTGAAAAGGGTGATGGCACTTGCCGCCTTTGGAAACCGCTACTTTGATCATCAGCAGCCCTGGAAGACCGCAGAGACAGATAAACAGAGAACAGCGACAACGGTCAATGTTTCCCTTCAGATAGTCAAGGCCCTAGGGATACTCATTGAGCCCTTCCTTCCCGATGCGGGCGAGAAAATATGGCACCTGTTAAACCTCGAAGAGCTTAAAAAGTGGGAGTTCACAGAGATTCCACCGGGGCATAGGGTCAGAAAGGCTGAGATCCCCTTCAGGAAGGTTACAGATGAGGATATTATATGGTTCATAGTCACGCATATCGCCAGAGGAAATCCAGAGAATGCATGGGAACTACTTAGGAAATATTACAGGATGGACGAAGTTATAAGGGTTACCCTTAAGAAGTTTGGTATAAAGAGGAAGAATGAAGCCATGGCAATACTTGAAAGCATCTACGAAAA
>DQUR01000101.1 GCA_015662175.1 Thermococcus paralvinellae
GGGGTCTTTTATTTTAAAGCCAAGCAATTCCTAGAAAAGCCCTCAAGGGAGTTTTTCTTTCCAAAACGTAAGCAAATCGGGGACTATAGGGAAGTTTTAATGGAGAGAGGGACGAATCTCGTAACCCTGCTCTTTGAGAGGCCGGATTTAGTGGATGATTTGCTTTTACCCCAGCTGGAAAAGAGTGCGAGGGGATTTATGAAAGCTTTGGAGCTTCAGGGTTTTGGGGTGTTTGAGGCTCATTGGGGATACAAAGACAAGGCGTTCATAATGCTTGAAGTTGACAGAGTTGAAAGGCCAAAGGTTAAAATTAAACCTGGCCCGGAGTTCTTTACAGAGAGGGGGTTGAGGTTTTACTCAAAGAATCAGAAAGTCTGGATTCGTGGAAAACGTTTGTATTCAGAGAAGGTGGTTAAAGAAAGCATAGTCGATGTCATTGAGGAGCTTTTGAAGAAAAATCAGGTCTCCCTGGGAAAACAAATTAAGGAACATGTAATGCAAGCGAGCATTCTGATTAACTTTGTTCCCCCCGAGCTCAGCCATGAGGCATACCTGTTCCTGAGCAGAGAAAAATGGAATTTGAAAGGCTAAACCTTTCTATGCTCACACCATTCCCTGTTTTCCCATTCTCCATGAACTTCTCCCGGGATGTGTCCAGTGTCGGCAACTGCCTGTTTTAGATCGTATAAGCTTTCTATCGCACTTCTAATATCCTTTGGCAGGTCTTCTTTTCCAGTGTATAATGCAGCCCTTGTGACAACGTTGTACCTGCTGTTGGGAACTTCACTTTCAAGCGAGGCAAACCACGCTTCTTCACTTGTCTCCCACCCTTCCAGACCCTGCATTCTGAATAGATCATGGTCATAGTAAAGCTGTGGAAATGCCAGCAGTTTCATGTATTCGAGGAGTAAAAAGTTAGCCCTTTCGCTGTTTTCTTCAATGTAGATTCTTATTAGCTCAATTAGGGCCTTGCTCATAGCCACAACATTTCCAAAGGTAACTCTTGTGTCCATGTTTTCCCAGAATCTTGGACATGAATGATTTGCCAGGAGCATTATGTAATAAATCCTCCCGAGCTTTAGGCTTAAAGCAGGATCAACGTCCTTTATTGGCTCAGTTACATAATCAACGCTTGTGTCCATTTCAAAATACTCGTAGTGCTCCCTGAAAAAGATTCTGGCGTATCTTATCAGGAATTCCGCTATGCTATTGCTATCGACATTTGAATGCCTTTTGATCAAATCCATAACCCCAAAACGAACTGCCCTGTTAAGCTCTCGGAAGAGCTTAGTGAAGGCAAACTTCCAGAGCTGGGATACTTTTTTCCCTTTATGCCAGCGGTGTATTACCCTATTGTCTTCCCTTCTCACCCCGGTCCATCTCATATCACTGGTTCTCCCGTCTATGCTCAGGTCGTAATAGTCGCTCCAGCTCGAGTAGTCTTTAACGTTTATTCCAAACTGCTCGCTGCATTCTCCCTTCAAACATCTATACTCTCCACTCAACTTTTTCCTCACAAATTCAACGGCATTAACTGCCTCGACTCCCTTTTCCTTCAGCCCTTTGACCCATTTCAAAAATTTATCAAGTTGCTGTGGATTGCTGAGTAAAGCCTCTAAGTCGCTTGAAAGAAACACCAAGTAGGGGATTTCCTCTTTTTCTTTGAAGACATCTACTCTCCCTTCAGCAACTGCCCTTATGAGTCCTTCAGTATCTAAAGTATTGAACGCAAAAGCGTCGCTCAGCTGATGGTCCCTGCCAAATAGGAATGCCGTTCTGCCATCGCACTTGTAGGTGTTGCATGAGAACTTTGCTTGGGGCAAGTTTAACCCTACAAACTGCCTCTCATCAAGCAGGAAGACAACCCTCTTGTCAGTTGATCCTGTAATTATTCCCGCAGTTTTTCTTGTTATTACATTCTCAGGAAGCCAGAAGCCAACGACGTGTTTGTCCTTTATAAATGGCTCGTAGAAATCGAAGGATACCCTGGCTAAAATTTTCTGCTCAAAAATGCTTAAATGGGGCATTACTGGATGAAAAGGAACCGTTGGAACGGCTTCAACATAGTTTTGAAATGTTTCTATGATTTCTCCATAAATTTTTGGCTTGTATCTGAGAATCATGTATAGTGTGAAAGGCTCAAAATCAACACTCACACTTCCTTTTTTGAGCAACATTAACGTATCATCCACATATTCGTAAGCTTTAATGATTGTTCTTGTCCAGTTTCTGCCTTTGACTTCTATATCCCTTATTTTCAGCGAAACTGGA
>DQUR01000119.1 GCA_015662175.1 Thermococcus paralvinellae
CTAAACTCACTTGGCTCACTCACTATCACAAGGGAAGCCCCTGATGCCTTTGCAACCGTTATGCCGAGCAAACCCAATGGCCCCGCACCCGTAATGAGCACCGTTTTCCCGGTTATGGATTCCGCTAAAACGGTATCAACCGCATTTCCCAATGGTTCCTGGAGAGTTGCATATTCCGGTGGAATATTTCTGGGATTCTTCCATGCATTTTGGACAGGAATTATGGCGTATTCAGCAAAAACACCGTCCGTGTCTACACCGAAAATCCTTGTATTCTGGCAGACGTGATAATTGCCGGTTTTACACTGATAACATTTGCCACATACTATGTGGGTTTCCGCTGAGATGTAGTCACCAACCTGGATATCATCAACTCCTTCACCTACTTCCATAACTTCCCCGGCAACCTCATGTCCCATTATTTGAGGCGGTTTAATCCTGCTTTGGGCCCATTCATTCCATTCATAGATATGTAAATCCGTCCCACAGATGCTTGTTGCCAAAACCCTGATAAGAACTTCCCCCTTTTCTGGCTTGGGAACCTCAACTTCAACAAGCTCAGCACCATAAGCAGGTTTAGTTTTCATAATAGCAACCATCTTATCAGCCATCTCTATCATCTCCGTAAAACGCATACATGAGTATCTAAATGAGGGGTGATATAAACTTTTTGTGCAAAGCGTAAAACTATTTTCGATGATGGACGATGCCAAAAACTCCCAGAAATTTTAGCTTTTAGCATGAATGAAAAACCAAAAGGTTTAAATAGAGCTGAGGAAAGACCTTTAAGTGCACATCTCTCTATGGTGGTGTCTGAGTTGGATAACAGGAAATTTAATAGGAAGAAGTTTGATAGGGACAAACCAAGAGGTAGACAGCCACCCGTTAGGATTGGGGAAAGATATAAAGTCAAGATTGAGGCCCTCGGAAAGGATGGAGATGGCATAGCAAGGATTAAAGGATTCGTTGTGTTTGTCCCCAAGACTAGGATTGGGGATGAAGTGGAAATCGTCATAAATTCCGTAAAGCAGAAGTTTGCCTTTGGACAAGTCATTGGATGAATTTTTCGTTTCTACCTTTCCTTCATCACTTCTTGCACGATTTAATAGATGAATTAGAAAACCTTATATTTCCATAAATGAAAGCTTAAAGTGTGATTTAATTTATTGAGTATTAAATATGGGGCGTGCATACTCCATGGCCGTTGTAATAGTTACGGGGAGGGGTGGGGCAGGAAAAACGACGACAACCGCTAATCTAAGCACATATTTTGCCCAGAGGGAATACAGAGCTCTTGCAATTGATGGGGATCTATACCTGCCAAATCTTGGCTTCCATTTCGGACTGGAAAACGTGAAATATACCCTCCATTCCCTTCTAAAGAACCCGGATCTTGATCCGGAATGGGCAATTTATAGGCACCCTCAAACCGGCGTTTATGTAATGCCCGGAAGTACAAACCTTCAAGATGTTCTTGGTATTTCTGCAAGGAGGTTGAGGGATATTGTTGATCAGATGAGGTACAAATTCGGTCTCGTCTTTGTTGATTCTCCAACTGGAATCCCTTTTGACACTCTACCTACTTTTGAGGTTGCAAACTATCAGCTCATAGTTGTTGAAATTGAGCGCTCACCCATTTACTCATTTGAGAGCATGGTTGAAAACGAGGTAGAAAAACTCAGGGCCCTCGGAGAGGAATATGGACTTAGAGTTGGTGTCATTTTAAATAAGGTTAGGGAATCGCAGGATATCATTGATAAAATCGTTGAAACCGTCGAGGAGGGTATTGGTGTGCCTGTTCTTGGTATAATCCCCTTTGATGAGGATGTTCCGGAATCTATAAACGTGGGGATACCAATTTTAGTATATAAGCCAAAAAGTGATGCCTCTCTGGCGTTTTACGAAAGCGGCCAACTGGTTGAGGAATGGATATTTGGGGGAACCAAGTAGCTATTTTGGAGGTGTTTTAATGAACATTGAGGAAATCATTGATAAAGTTGCAAAGGGAGAGA
Organism: Thermococcus paralvinellae; assembly: GCA_015662175.1. Lineage (GTDB taxonomy): Archaea > Methanobacteriota_B > Thermococci > Thermococcales > Thermococcaceae > Thermococcus_B > Thermococcus_B paralvinellae_A. The sequence continues at coordinate 2,013 of DQUR01000119.1, forward strand.
TTAAGCTCCATCAAGTCGAGAAATACACCAATGGAAACAGAAGGCTCGCAACAGAAATAAGGAGAAAGGCCCTCGAAAAGAAATTTGGAATAAATTTGGAGCATATAGGACATTACTCAATTGATCCAAATCAGGTTATTGGAAAGAACATTGAAAACATGATTGGTGTCGTTCAAATTCCAATGGGCGTTGCCGGACCGCTCAGGATAAATGGAGAATACGCTAAGGGAGAATTTTACATCCCATTAGCTACAACGGAAGGAGCACTGGTTGCCTCGGTGAATAGGGGATGCTCAGCCCTAACCGCCGCTGGAGGAGTTAAGACAACAATCATCGATGACAAAATGACGAGGGCGCCTCTTTTAAAATGTCCAGATGCAAGGAGGGCAAGAGAAGTTGCAGGGTGGGTGAAAGAGAATATAGACTATCTGCAAGAAGTTGCTGTTTCAAAGGTTACAAGGCATGGAATGCTTAAGGATGTTAAGCCCTTTATCGTGGGAAACAACCTATATTTAAGGTTTGAATTTGAAACCGGCGATGCGATGGGAATGAACATGGTAACGATAGCGAGTGAGGAAATAATGAAAGTCATTGAAGAAAAGTTCCCGGACGTAAGATATCTCGCTCTGTCAGGTAATTTATGTGTTGATAAGAAGCCCAACGCAATTAATTTCATTTTAGGTAGGGGGAAAACTGTTATAGCTGAAGCTGTTATTCCAAGAGAAATCGTTGAGAAAAAGCTTAAAACCACCCCAGAGATGATTGCTGAAGTTAACTACCGCAAGAACTTGGTGGGTTCAGCTCAGGCTGGAAGTTATGGATTCAACGCTCATTTTGCAAACATTGTTGGCGCCATTTTTCTGGCAACAGGGCAAGATGAGGCACAGATAACCGAGGGTGCCCACGGAATAACGCTGGCGGAGGTAACCCTGGAGGGAGATTTATACATTAGCATAACGA
>DQUR01000147.1 GCA_015662175.1 Thermococcus paralvinellae
ACTCAACCTTGACGATGAGAGAAGGAAAAAGATAATTGCGAGGAGGGCTTGATCATGGCAAGGAAAGGTGCTAAGAAGCATTTAAAGAGACTCGCCGCCCCAACTCAGTGGTATATTGAGAGAAAAACCTACAAGTGGGCTGTGAGACCAAGGCCAGGGCCACACAACATGAAAACCTCAATTCCGCTCATATACATCGTTAGGGACTATCTTGGCTATGCAAAGACGGCAAGAGAGGCGAGGAAGATACTCAACGAGGGTAAAGTCCTTGTGGATGGGAAGGTAAGAAAGGACTACAAGTTTCCCGTGGGGATCATGGACGTAATCTCAATTCCAGAGACCGGCGAGCATTACAGGGTTTTGCCAAACAGAATTGGTAAGCTTATCCTTCATCCAATAGACGAGGAAGAGGCTAAGGTAAAGCCACTCAGGATTAACAGGAAGATCATGGTCAAAGGGGGAAACCTCCAGCTCGGATTCCATGATGGAACCAACTACCTTGTAAAGCTCAGCTCACTCACGGATGAACTCAAAGACCGCTTTAAAACCTCAGACACGGTTCTCATGAAAATGCCAGAGAGGGAAATCATTGAGGTGCTCCCCTTTGAAATCGGTGCATACGTATTCGTTACACAGGGTAAGAACGTTGCAAGAATCGGTAAGATAGTTGAGGTCAGACACTTCCCCGCAGGCTGGCCGGATGTCGTCACAATTGAAGACCAAGAAGGAGAGCTCTTTGACACACTCAAAGAGTATGCCTTCGTTATTGGAAAGGACAAACCAGAGATCTCACTGCCATGAGGTGAAATGGGATGGTAGCAAATAGGGAGCAGATTTTAGCTGATTGGGAAGCTCATCCGATGAGAAGGCCAAGGATAGCCAAAGTTACAATTAACATTGGCGTTGGCGAGAGTGGGGAGAGGTTAACCAAAGCAGAGACCATGCTCCAGCAACTCGTTGGGCAAAAACCAATTAGGAGGAGGGCAAAGAAGACGAACAGGGACTTTGGGATTAGAAGGGGAGAACCAATAGCTGTAAAGGTTACGCTTAGAGGGAAGAAGGCCTATGAGATGCTCAAGAGACTTCTAGCAGGGGTTGACAACAAGCTAAAGGCTTCAAGCTTTGATGAACACGGAAACGTTTGCTTTGGTATTGACGAGCACATAAACATTCCGGGCGTTGAATACGATCCAGAAATCGGTATCTTCGGTATGGACGTATGTGTAACACTTGAAAGGCCAGGATTTAGGGTTGCAAGGAGGAGGAGAAGAAGAGCGAAGATACCCACAAGGCACAAGCTCACAAAGGAAGAGGGGATGGTTTTCATGCAGGAAGAGTTTGGCGTTGAGATTGTGGAGGGATAAAAAGATGGCCAAGGCGGATTACAATAGGAGAAAACCAAGGAGATTTGGTAAGGGCGCAAGAAGGTGTATCCGTTGCGGGCAGTTTGGACCAATAGTTAGAATCCATGGTCTTATGCTGTGCAGACACTGTTTTAGAGAGATAGCTCCAAAATTAGGATTTAGGAAATACGAGTGAGGTGAGAGGAGATGACCATACTTGATCCACTGGCAAATGCCCTATCACATATTACAAACAGTGAGAAAGTGGGAAAGAAAGAGGTATACATAAAGCCAGCCTCAAAGCTCATTGGAGAGGTTTTGAGGGTTATGCAGGAAAACGGCTACATCGGTGAATTTGAGTTCATTGACGACGGAAGGGCAGGAATATACAGGGTCCAGCTCATCGGCAAGATAAACAAAGCCGGTGCAATAAAGCCAAGATTTCCAGTTAAGGCGAGGGATTACGAGTACTGGGAGAAGAGATTCCTTCCGGCATTCGAGTTCGGAATACTGATAGTCTCAACGTCACAGGGTGTGATGACCCACAAGGAAGCAAGGGATAGGGGAATAGGTGGAAGGTTGATAGCCTACGTCTACTGAGGTGAGAGGGATGCCAGTCGATGCTTGGATAAGGGAGGAAATTGAGATCCCTGAAGGAGTGGAAGTCACCGTTGAAAATAACGTTGTCAAAGTGAAGGGACCAAAGGGAGAGCTTGAGAGGGAACTGAAGTATCCCGAAGTTAAGATATTCATGGAAGATGGAAAGGTTGTGATATACAAGGACTTTCCAAGAAAAAATGACATAGCAATTGTTAGAACATTCAAGGCCCACATAAACAACATGATTAAAGGCGTAACAGAGGGCTTTACGTACAGGCTAAAGGTTGTCTACAGCCACTTCCCAATTACCGTTAAGGTTCAGGGGGACAAAGTCGTCATTGAGAACTTCCTCGGTGAAAAGGCTCCAAGGCTTGCTCAAATTTTGCCGGGAGTTAAAGTTAAGGTGAAGGGACAGGAAATTGTTGTTGAAGGAATCGACAAGGAGAAAGTTGGGCAAACTGCCGCTAACATAGAACAGGCAACGAGGATTACAAAATGGGATAGAAGGGTATTCCAAGATGGGATTTACATTGTTGAGAAGGCTGGTAGGCCTATAAAGTTCTGAGGTGTGAGAAATGAACGAGAAGGCGAGACTCCTTAGGATTAGGGCAAAGCTCAAGAGGAAGAAGCCAAGATTCCTCAGACAGGAGTGGTGGCGCTATCCGAAGTTCAAAAACAATCCGAAGTGGAGGAGACCAAAGGGAATTGACAGCAAGATGAGGCTCAAGAAGAAGGGCAAGCCGAGATCACCGAGCATTGGATGGAGCTCACCCAGACTTGTTAGGGGATTGCATCCAAGCGGGTATGAGGAAGTGCTGGTTCATAACGTCAAGGAGCTTGAAGCCATCGACCCATTGAGACAGGTAGCGAGGATTGCAGGGACAGTTGGAAAGAAAAAGAGGCTCGTGATAATTGAGAGAGCAAAGGAGTTGGGTATTAAAGTGCTTAACGGGTGAGGATAATGAGAATGCAGAGAAGAATTGCCGCCGAGATTTTAAAGTGTGGCGAGAACAGGATATGGATTGACCCCGAGAAAATTGAAGATGTCAAATCCGCAATCACAAGGGAGGATATCAAGCGTTTAATAAAAGATGGGGTTATCAAGAAAAAGCCAATCAAGGGGCAGAGCACTTATAGGGCCAAGATAAGGCACGAGCAGAGGAAGAAGGGAAGACACAGGGGGCCGGGAAGCAGAAAGGGTAAGAAGACTGCAAGAATGGGCAAGAAGGAAAGGTGGATTGCAACCATCAGGGCATTGAGAAAAGAGCTCAGGAAGCTCAAGGCAGAGAAGAAGATAGACGTTCACACCTACAGGAGGTTATACATAAGGGCAAAAGGTGGGCAGTTCAAGAACAAGCACCAGCTCTACCTGTTCCTTGAAGAGAAGGGGATATTAAAAAGATAAGAAGATGGGGGGATACAAATGGCACACGGACCAAGATATAGGGTTCCATTCAGAAGGAGAAGGGAGGGCAAGACTGACTATCACAAGAGGCTCAAGCTCCTCAAATCAGGCAAGCCGAGGCTGGTGGTTAGAAAAACGCTCAACCATCACATTGCCCAGATTGTTGTTTACGACCCAAAGGGTGACAGAACTCTGGTTTCAGCGCACACAAGGGAACTTATGAGAGATTTTGGCTGGAAGGGGCACGGAGGAAATACCCCAAGTGCCTACCTCTTGGGCCTGCTCATTGGCTATAAGGCGTTGCAGAGGGGCATAAGCGAGGCCATCCTTGACATAGGGTTGCACCCACCGACAAAAGGCTCAAGCATCTTCGCTATCCTCAAAGGAGCGGTTGATGCTGGTTTAAACGTTCCACACAGCGAGGACATCTACCCGGAAGATTATAGAATCAAAGGGGAGAATATAGCCAAATACGCCAAGATGCTCAAGGAGGAAGATGAAGAGAAATACAGGAAGCAGTTTGGTGGTTACCTCCTTAAGGGTCTTGATCCGGAAAAGCTTCCCGAGCACTTTGAGGAGGTCAAGGCGAGAATAATCGAAAAGTTTGAGGGGGCGAGAGAATGAGCCAGGAGTGGAGGGAATACGCTCAAAGGGTATTGGAGGAATGGCAGCCCAAAACCAAGTTGGGCATGCTCGTTAAGGAAGGACAAATTACCGACATTCACGAGATCTTCAGAAAGGGTTACCAGATCAAGGAGCCGGAAATTGTTGACGTCTTGTTGCCTGAGGTCAATGCAAGGGAAAACCAACAGGTCCTTGACATTGCTTTAACAGTTAGAATGACCGATAGCGGTAGGAGGGTGAGATTCAGGGTTCTGGCAGCGGTTGGTAACAGGGATGGCTATGTTGGACTGGGCATTGGCCATGGAAAGGAAGTGGGTATAGCCATCAGAAAAGCAATAAACTACGCCAAGATGAACATCATTGAGATCAAAAGGGGCTGTGGTTCATGGGAGTGCAGGTGTAGAAGACCCCACTCAGTTCCATTCACCGTTGAAGGAAAAGAGGGAAGCGTAAGGGTTAAGCTCATACCGGGGCCGAGGGGTCTTGGACTTGTCATCGGTGACGTCGGTAAAAAGATACTGACCCTGGCAGGAGTTAAGGACGTATGGTCGCAGAGCTTCGGCGAGACGAGAACGACAGTTAACTTCGCAAAGGCAGTGTTTGATGCACTCTACAACACCAACAGGGTTGCCATTAAGCCTGAGATGATTGAAAAGTACGGTATAATAGTGGGTAGGGAAATGCCACAGAGCTTTGAACTGTGAGGTGAGCAAAGATGACAAAGGTAGCGATAATTAGGGTTAGAGGAAGGGTTGGAGTTAAGAGACCAGTAAAGGACACGCTGTCAATGCTCAGGCTTCACAGGGTTAATCACCTAGTCATAGTTGATGACACACCAAGCTACAGGGGGATGATCCAGAAGGCAAAGGACTACATCACGTGGGGCGAGATTGATGCGGAAACACTTGCGAAGCTTATTAGAAAAAGGGGCAGGTTAATTGGGAACAAGAGGGTTACGGATGAGTACGTTCAGGAAAAGCTTGGAATGACAATTGAAGAGTTTGCCGAAAAGGTCATTAACGGGGAGATGAAGCTTAGTGATCTGCCAAACCTTAAGCCGGTCTTCAGGCTTCACCCGCCAAGGGGTGGCTTCAAGGGAAGCAAAAAGAGGACATTCAAAGAGGGAGGAGCCTTAGGTTATAGGGGCGAGAAAATTAACGAGCTTATAGAGAGAATGCTGTGAGGTGCCTGCGATGATTAGGAGAAGAAAAAAGGTAAGAAAGCTCCGTGGTTCCCACACCCATGGCTGGGGATGTAAGAAGAAGCACAGGGGTGGGGGCCACAAAGGCGGTAGAGGGATGGCTGGGACAGGAAAGAGGAACAAAACAAAATGGACCTGGACTATCAAATACATGCCCGACCACCTCGGTAAGAGAGGATTCAGCAGACCAAAGGCTGTTCAGAGAGAGGTCGTAGCGGTTAATCTAAAGTTCATTGACGAACACTTGGATGAGCTCATGCAAATGGGAATTGCATATGAAGAGAACGGAAAGATCATCGTTGATACAACCCAGTTCGCTGACAAAGTTTTGGGAACAGGAAAGCTAACAAAGCCCCTGGTTATTAAAGCTTATGCCTTCTCCCCCAAGGCCCAGGAAAAGATTAAAGCGGCAGGGGGAGAGGCAATCCTCATCTCCCTTTAATTTTAGTGGGTGTTGCTCATGGGTGCAAGGGATATAATTTATGCATTGGAGAAATGGTTTCCAGAGATTGAAAGACCGAAGAGACACGTGCCCTTAAAAGAAAGGTTTGCCTGGACAGGGATTGTACTGTTGTTGTATTTCATTCTGTCAGAGATTCCACTGTTTGGTCTGCCACCGACCGTTCAGGACTATTTCGCAACACTGAGAGTTGTCCTCGCGGGTAAGAGTGGTAGTATACTCACGTTGGGTATAGGTCCCATAGTCACCGCTGGAATCATCATGCAGCTTTTGGTTGGTTCTGAGATACTGAAGCTCGACTTATCAAATCCGGAGGATAGGAAATTTTATCAGGCACTGCAAAGGGTATTCGCGGTATTCATGTGTTTCTTTGAGGCCGCCATCTATGTGTTGGCCGGTGCATTTGGAAACCCGGCGTTGGGGATAAAGATCATCCTAATCCTTCAACTTGCACTTGGTGGAATCCTCCTTATAATCATGGATGAGCTTGTAAGCAAATGGGGAATCGGGAGTGGTATTAGTCTGTTCATCGCTGCCGGTGTTTCACAGACTATAATCACGAGTGCATTAAATCCTTTAACTACACCTCAGGTAATTGATCCCCTCACAGGAAAGCCTGCAATAATTGGTGCAATTCCTGCATTTATTCAGCATTTGATCCATGGTGACCTGATGGGTGGCTTTTACAGGGGAAACCTGCCGGATATGAGTAATGTACTGGCAACATTGATTGTATTTCTGATCGCTGTTTATTTAGAGAGTATGCGGGTTGAAATTCCACTCAGCTATGGAAGAGTTACGGTCAGGGGAAGGTATCCAATCAGATTCATGTACGTTTCAAACATCCCAATAATCTTGACCTTTGCACTCTACGCTAACATTCAGCTTTGGGCGAGGTTGCTGCAGAGACTTGGATATCCAATCCTAGGACAATTTGATCCCCAGACGGGTGCCGCAATTTCAGGATTTGTTAGGTATACAATTCCTCCAAGGGATATTTTCCATGTCATATCTGACCCGATGAGGGCATTGATCTATGCAGTCATGACCATCTTCTGGTCTTTGGTCTTTGGGTTCCTCTGGGTTGAGCTCACGGGTTTGGATGCAAAAAGCATAGCCAGACAGTTGCAAAGAGCGGGCCTCCAAATTCCAGGGTTTAGAAGGGACCCAAGAATCCTTGAGAGGGTGTTGCAGAGGTACATCCCATACGTCACCTTCTGGGGTTCGTTCACACTGGCAGTGGTTGCAGTGTTGGCGGACTTTCTTGGTGCACTGGGAACTGGAACCGGAATACTGCTGACAGTTGGCATACTTTACAGATTCTACGAGGAGATAGCGAGGGAACAAGTAAGTGAAATGTTCCCAATGCTTCGCAGGTTCTTTGGTTAACACTCTTTTCCAAAAAATCTTTTAAACCTTTTTATTCTTGATAAATCAGGTGATAACGATGCCATTTGTAGTTATGATTACGGGCATTCCGGGGGTGGGTAAAAGCACCATCACTAGACTGGCCCTGAAGAGAACGCGGGCTAAATTTAGGCTTATCAACTTTGGTGACTTAATGTTTGAGGAAGCAGTTAAGCTGGGGTGGGTTAAGCACAGGGACGAGATGAGAAAATTGGATTTGCAAAAGCAGAGAATTCTGCAGCAAAAGGCAGCAGAAAAAATCGCTGAAATAGCCAAAAAGGAGCCCGTTCTTTTGGATACTCACGCGACAATCAGAACCCCCCTTGGTTACCTGCTTGGGTTTCCGAGGAAGGTCATTGAGACCATAAACCCAAACTTCATTGTGATAATTGAGGCAACTCCAAGCGAAATCCTCGGCAGGCGTTTGAGGGATCTTAAGAGGGACAGGGATGTTGAAACTGAAGAGCAAATCCAGAGACATCAAGACTTAAATAGGGCTGCTGCAATAGGTTATGCGATGCATTCCAATGCACTTATAAAGATAATTGAGAATCATGAGGATAAAGGTCTTGAGGAGGCTGTCAATGAATTGGTGAAAATACTTGATCTGGCGGTGGAGGAGTATGCTTGAGCCGGTGTATGCTGTGCTGGATAAGGTGTTTGGACCGTTGTTGGTTTCAACCCATCCAATGTGGGTAGTGACGATTTCAGGTATAATGCTGGGCGCGTTCTTCACATTGGTGAACTACTTCCTGGTTGACCAAGAAAAGATGAGAAGACTTCAAAAGCTGAGTAAAGAGTTCCAAAAAGAGTGGAAGGAGGCACAGAAAGCTGGAGATGAGAAAAAGCTTAGGAAGCTTCAACAAAAACAGATGGAACTTTTAAAACTTCAGAACGAGGTCATGAAAGACACATTCTTTAAGCCAATGTTGATTACAATGCCAATTTTCATAGTCTTCTTTGGCTGGATGAGGAGATGGTATTTTGAGGTGGTCGTTGTAAAGCTACCGTTCAACTTTTTCCTTGCTGACCTTTTCCATAAAACCTCTTCCCTTCATGCAAATGAGCTCGGCTACATAGGATGGTACATACTGACCTCAATGGTTGTGGGGCAGGTTTTAAGGAAGGTATTGGACATGGCTTAGTTAAGTTTAAAAATGCTCAACAAAAATGCTAAGCGGGGTGGAGAAAATGAAACCAATGTATAGGTCAAGGTCATGGAGAAGGAGATACGTCAGGACTCCCGGGGGAAGGACCGTCATACACTTTGAGAGAAGAAAT
>DQUR01000034.1 GCA_015662175.1 Thermococcus paralvinellae
CACAGTTGCGGCTGTGGCGGCAACTCCAGCAGTGGAATACCTCGAAAATAGCAACCTCAATGCAGCTCCCCTTCCTTTCCTCCAGCCATACTTTTTAATAAGGGCATCCCTCTCTCTATCATATAGGTACAGGAGATATGGACTAATAATAAGACAATACAACAAGGCGAATCTAAACCCAAATTGAGGATTGACAGTGCCAAAAACCAAACTAAGCACTTCTCCTGAAACTATTCCAATTAAAAAATTGTGAAGAAAGCGAGCCGGATAAAGATCCTCCTTATTCATCTTTTGTCCCTCAAGATGCTTGTTGGACAAATCCCTCCAACGCATGGAGGATTTGCTGGGGGATAGCTTCTCTCTGGATATGCCTTATATGAAATCGTGTCATTTCCCGATAGTTTTTGCATATGATTATTATTACTGTAAGCTTATAAATTTTCCTTTTATTAAAAGTGACATCTATTTTCTTTTTCTTTATGATTATTTTTTCAAACAAACTGTGTTATTACCTCCTCACCTAACCAGGAGAAAGCTGAGTAAAAAAGCGAACAGAAGTGGACATTAGAAGGGAAAAAGCTTCATGCTCTCCTCATCACAATCGATGCATAGCCAACTATTGCATCCACACTTCTGCTGACCTCAAAGCTTGTGGTGTAGTGCAAAAGCTCTGCTTCAACAGCTCCAGCTAACCTTGAAAACACTATTGCAGTGGCAACTCCACCTGGGCCACACATCGTATGATCCATTTTTCTTATCTCATCGAACATGCCCTTGTAGTCAAACTCGAGAATTCTCTGAATAACCCTGAAGTCCCACTCCCTTATTCTGCCGAGCAAGTCTTCTCCTCTCGCCCTGAAGGGAACGTAACCGTACATATAGCCATAGTGCATCATATCCGTGCTCGCTATAACGATGACATCCCTTTCGAGTTCCTGGGATGCCTTAAAGATGGCCTCTCCCAGATCCTCGGCAACATCTTCATCCTGCAGTGCCAAAGTTATGGGAACGATTCTCACTTCCCTTTCAGCTTTCTCTGCTATGTACTGTATAAATGGCAGCTGAACCTCTATGGAGTGTTCATACCTGTGGGCGAGCTCATCTAGGTCAGCGATGCTGGAATTCTTAACAATTGCTCTGGTCAATTCACTATCAACTTCAACCTCTCCTAATGGGGTAATCCATTCTCCCTCTGGATAAATGGCAACCGCTGAGCCTAAACCCGTGTGATTGGGCCCTATTATGACGAATGTTTCGGGAAGGCCGTCTTCGTAAATGGCTTTATACGTTCTTGATGCTGTGTAGCCTGAAAAGACATAACCGGCATGGGGGGCAACTCCTGCTGTAATTTTCCTTTCGTTGCCAGCCTCTTTTAAGTCACTGAAAAAGCGTTCAAGCATTATTAAAAGCTCTTCATCGGTTGGATAAAAACTGCCTGCCACCGCTGGATATCTAATCATCACGATCACCAGAAGAAGATACGCATAAGGGCTTATAGGATTTTGGTTTATTATCGCGAAAGGTTACAAGAACAAAAACCCGGAAAAAGATAACAAAAAACTAAAGCTTAAGTCCTGACAATCCTCATCTCAAAGTCCTCAACCGGAACCTTGAAGTCTTCCCTGCTCTCAATTTCCTTGCGGTTGTAGAGGATTTCCCTTGCAAGTATCCAGTAGATCAAAGCCAGTGCCTTCCTACCCTTGTTGTTTGTGGGTATCGCCAAGTCAACATAGCTGAGCAGGTTCTCGGTATCAACTAGGGCCACTATTGGAATTCCAACCTCAACGGCTTCTTTGAGTGCCTGATGGTCGGCCCTTGGGTCCGTGACAATCAAAACGTCCGGCTCAAAGAAGTTCTTTACCGCTGGGTTTGTCATTGTTCCCGGTAAAAATCTTCCCGGTATTGCCCTTGCTCCAGTCACTTCACCGAACTTTTTAACCGGCTTTTGGCCGTAAAGCCTAACGCTGACCGCCAGGATTTTATCTGGCTCAAACTTTGCAAGGAATTTACCAGCTATGCGGAGCCTTTCGTCAGTTTTTCTGACATCCAAAACGTACAGTCCATCCTGTCTGACCCTATAAATGAACCTCTTCATATCCTTCGTTTTCTGCTGTGTCCCAATATGAACTCCTGCCGCTAAATACTGGTCGAGTGGAACCAAATACTCCTCCATTTCTTTCACCCCTCAAATGTTATTATCCTTCCTCTTTCACCAAGATCTTCGGCTATCCTAATCAGTTCATTTATCTTAACGAGCGAATCTTTGTGGAGTATTATACCGGGGCATTTGAGCCCAACAGCTATGTGAGGTAAAGCTTCATCAGCAGACTCGAACCCTGTCTCAGCCAGTATCGGCGTAATCCTTTCGGACTTCGCGTCATTCACAAGGTTGTGTAAATCGGTGAGTGTGCCAAGGTTTATGGGTTTTATTGAAAGTGTGTTATAATATTTCCTATCCAGTATGCCTCTCTCCTTAAAGAGGTATTCACCGTCAACGAAAATTCCATGTGTGCTGGCAATTAGCTCAAGGAAAAGCTCCTCCTTCCCAATGGGTCTTATGTAAGCTATATTGTTGTCCTCTACAATTCTAAGAATTTGTTCAAGCTCAAGTGCCCTTTTTTGAACAATCCCTATTGCAACATCCAAACCAAGCTCCTCACTTGCAGTTTCCGAAGCCTTTGAAAGTTCCTCAACACTGATCTTTTTGGCATGTTCCTCAATCTTGACCATTGCATCGATGACATCCGTCATTTCCATCAAATCCCTGACCATGACATAGTAGTCAAAATATTCATCGCTTGCAAAGCCAACAAGTGGAACCGGAAGTTCTGTTGTAAATGTTCCCCCGATGTAACTGTATAGGGGCATCTTCTTGACATTAGCTGCAGCCTTTGCAACGGCTATCGAGACCGCTAATGCCGTGTTTGCACCGATGTGACTTAGATTGTCTGTTCCGTCGATTTCCCAGAGGTAACTGTCAATGAGTTCTTGCTCCTGTACATCAAAACCTATGAGTTCAGGTCCTATAATCTCATCCACTTCGCTAACGGCCCTGTATGCATCAACAACATAAAGAGTGGGATTCTCATCAATGGGAGCTGCAAATCTCCCAAAGCCAGAACTTGTTATAACATCAACTTCTATTGAGTATTTACCCCCTCTAAGTATTGATACCCTTCCCATGACGTTCTTTATAATCGTCATCTTTCATCAGCCCGGCCTTATAACGGTTATTGGTATTACCCCTTTTTCAAACTCCAATATTGCGGCATCCAACGGGGTTATGCCATCCGGAACGTCAATCAAGACGGGAGCCCCCATTGCTATTTGCAATGCCCTTGCCCCAATAATCCTTGCCCTTTCAAACCTCGTGTACTTAAACATGTTCATCACCCATGCCAATTTTGGTGGGGCCGCCGGGATTTGAACCCGGGTCTCCGGCGCCCCAGGCCGGGAGGATAGACCAAGCTACCCCACGGCCCCACCTAAAGAAATGAGGTTTTTAATAAACCCTATATTGCATAATATCATCTATAAGCTCAACATGAGTGAGGAGCATTCTCCTGCAGCAGTACCTTTCCAGTCCAAGATCATCAAGCACTTTCTCGGGGTCTTCACCCTTCTCAACGCGCTCTTTAAAGAGGTAATATTTATCACCTATGACCTTTCCACATGTAAAGCATCTCACGGGAACTATCAATCAGATCACCTTTTGGAGTTTTTAATTTCTGAAATAGGAGGCAAACCAATTCAACGGTAGCTCTTCTGTCTCTTTGCTCTCGGACCCTTCGTTGACCTGTTTGGCTTGTGTGGCTCGGTTCTTCTTGAATCACCAACGAGCATTGTTCTATCGTATTTCATGAACTTCTCCTTGAGATTTATATCTCCAGTCCATTCCACCAGAGCTCTTGCAATTGCAACTCTTGCAGCCTCGGCCTGTCCCATAAATCCCCCACCCTGCACCTTGACATCAATGTCAACTTTGCTAACGATTTCCTCACCAGCTAAGATGAGTGGCTCAAGGATTGTGAATCTTGCAATTTCGGGCTCTATGATCTCAACTGGCTTATAGTTTACCCTTACTCTACCCTTACCCTCTCTAATTGTTGCCCTTGCAATTGCAGTTTTTCTCTTTCCTGCGGTATGGATAACCCTCATCACTACCACCTCAGAACTTTCCACCCAAATGCTTCGCAACTTCACCAACCGTCACATATTTGGGTGTCTTAAGCCTCGACATGTGTGCCTCCATTATTGTTTCAAACTCCTTCCCTTCAAACTCCTTTGGAACGCCGGCATAGACCTTGAGTCTCTTAAATGCCTTTCTTCCCCTGTCAGTCTTCCATGGGAGCATGCCCCTAATTGTTCTTCTAACGATCTCATCACTCCTCTTTGGATAGAATGGACCTCTTCTTGGGTTTGTTCTTGTTCTAAGCTCAGTTCTCTGCTTGTATTTTGCAAAAATGTTATCCCTGTTTCCTGTGATTATGGCCTTTTCAGCATTAACAACGATAACCTCTTCCCCCTCGAGGAGCATCTTGGCGACTTTTGATGCGAGTCTTCCCAATATGAGACCTTCAGCGTTAATAATCCTCATAGCCCATCACTCCATTATGATTACTCCACTACCCTTTGGATTCCTTTCGAGTAATTCCTCAATTGTTATTGCCTCTCCGCCAGCTTTGATAATCTTTTCTCTAGCTTTCTCACTGAACTTCCATGCGGCAACGGTAACCTTGTGGTCAAGATTTCCTGCACCTAAAACACTCCCCGGAACTACAACAACGTCACCTTCTTTTGTGTACCTGTTGATTTTGCTGACGTTTACCTCAGCTCTCTGTCTTCTTGGTCTTTCGAGACGCCAGGCTATGTCCTTCCATATCTTTACTCCTTCCTCATTTGACTTCTTCCGTAAATATCTTATAAGCCTCCTCAAATTTATATCAGTTGGACCTGTTCTCTTCATGAGCATTCCTCCTATTTCTTCTCGCGCCGAGGGACGGGGTGATCATTATGGTGCGGGGGCGGGGATTTGAACCCCGGAACCCCTGCGGGACGGGACCCTGAATCCCGCGCCTTTGACCAGGCTCGGCAACCCCCGCGTCAGTCCGCTAATTTATGAAGCTCGTTTATAAATCTATCGCTCTTCCTCATCAAAATCTTGAGTGCTATGCTTACCATTTCCTCAACAGGGAGCTCTCCATTGCTCTCTACTGTAAACACGAACGTATTTGGTACAATTTCCTCCCTAATCAAGTTACCCATGTATTGCTCAAATTCCCTTGGAAGGTAAAATGCACTGGTTGTTGTTATAACAACTTCCTCATCAGTTTCTTCAATAGGAAGCTTCTTTTTCTTCGCCAGCTTTTTGATTTTTTCCCAGTTTGGGACTTCTTTGCTCACATGAACCTTTGTGAGATTCTTGTAGTAAGCGAATCCTGGCTGCCACTTTGCATGATCCTTTCCCCTACCAAGCCGAGCATAAGCGTTAAGGGTCAGCTTTTGACCTTCCGCCAGTTTTACAATTGGTATGTTGGGTGTTACTGGTTTCACATCCGGATCATCGCTCTTTAAATCACCCGAATATACTACACCTGGACCTTCAGCCTCTAAGCTTAAGGTAACGGTGTAGTCATCGAGCTCAAGGGCATCAAGCTCAAACCTGTCATATGGAGTGGTGAGCGGAATCATGGCTAATCGGTGAGCGATAATCTCGTCGAAGAGGGCTGAATCGTTCTCATAGAATTCAACTTCATCAATTGCAAAAGTTGGCACTTCTCCAATTATTGTCCTTCTCAAGGCATTTGCAAAAGCCGTATCAACACCCTCCAGGATAAAACGAACTGCATCCTCCCCTTTTTCAAGAATTTTAATTTTCATTTTTCTCACCAAAAAAAGGGATTGTAAAGAAGGCTAGACTCTCCTGCCCCTGCGACCGCCCTTCGGTCTTGTGCCATCATGGGGTATTGGTGTAACGTCCTCAACACGACCTATCTTAAGACCCGCTCTGGCCAGAGCCCTGATTGCAGCCTGAGCACCGGGTCCGGGTGTTTTGCTCTTGCTTCCACCGGGGGCTCTAACTTTAATGTGCACACCAACAATACCCTTTTCCAAAGCCTCTTCAGCAGCCCTCTTTGCAGCAATCATGGCAGCATATGGAGACGGCTCATCCCTGTCTGCCTTAACAACCATACCACCGCTCCACCTTGAAATTGTCTCCGCCCCTGTGAGGTCGGTTATGTGGATTATTGTGTTGTTGTATGAGGAGTAAATATGGGCAACTCCCCACTTCTCCTTCTTCTTAATATTTACCTCACTCATTGAGCCTCACCCGCCTGCTTGGCCTGCTCAATAACAACCCTCTCAGGGTGTGACTCCTTAGCGAAGGGTGAAGTCTTTGCGTAGGTTATGACATTCTCCTCTTCCTTGAGGACAAGGTATCCCGGAGAGCGAATGATTTGTCCGTTGACCTCAATGTGACCATGAACAATTAACTGTCTTGCCTGTTTGATAGTCCTTGCAAGACCCTTTCTGTAAACAAGTGTTTGTAATCTTCTCTCAAGGACATCTTCGATCGTTAAGGAGAGAACATCATCCAGCACAGCGTTTTCCGGGAGAATTCCAAGTCTTGCCAGTCTTTGGAGCAGTTGTTGCCTCTCAATCTCCGCCTGTTTTCCTCTTGCCGCAAGTAACCTCCTCGCCCTTCTCCTGAACTCCTTGAGCTGTGTCTCGTGCCTCCAGAGCTCTTTCTTGTTCTTGAGCGCGTATTTTCTCATCAAAACTCTTTCCCTGTCAAGCCTCTCCTTAATCCATGGATGAGGGGGAGTTTCATACTTCTTCCTTTGTCTCTTGGGATCTCCCATTTTATGTCACCTCACTTTTTTTCACTTCTTCACTTCTTCTTCCTTTTCACACCAACCGTCATTCCCCTTCTAAAGTTTGATTTTGTTCTCTGTCCTCTCAATGGCAAGCCGAGCTCGTGTCTAATACCCCTGTATGCCCTGATCCTCCTGAGTCTGTTGATATCCTCACGCCATGCCATAACAAGCTTTGCACCAGTGGAATGAAGGTATCTTCCGGTCTCGTAATCCTTTGGTCTGTTCACTGCCCAAGGCGGGATCCCATGCTCAACCGGACTTTCAAGTATTTCCTCGATAAGCTTAACCTGCTCATCTGTTAGATAACCTGCCTTCTGAAATGGGTCCAATCCAGCAACCCTGCACACCATTGTCGCAAAGTTTATGCCTATCCCTTTTATCGCTGTGAGCGCCCATCTGAGCTGTTTATTTCCATCCAGATCCACTCCCGCAACACGGACGATATGTCTGAAATCTGCCATTATAACTACACCTCCGGATTAATCCTTCAAAGAGGATTTTGGCGCCGGGACGGGGATTTGAACCCCGGCGGGCAAACGCCCA
>DQUR01000210.1 GCA_015662175.1 Thermococcus paralvinellae
AAGTGCACTTGAGGAAGGGGGCGTTGTTTTCATCTCAGACAAAACATACGTAATCCCTTCAAATCAAACGGAAATCATTAAGAAACTTGAAAACATCTTTACCAGCGGTGAGGCCAGTGAGGAATGAGATCAAAGCCCTGCTCTTAATTATCTCTTTGTCGTTTGGGCTCACGGTTGTGGTGCTCTCCCTGATTCATCAGCAGTCCATGATATTTCCATTGATTTCACTGGCCGTATCTGACTCCATAAATCCCTGTACCTTTGTAATTTATACCATGTTTTTAATCGCCCTTTCCCTTAAGGAGGGTATCTCAAAGAGAAGGGTTTATGCCATAGGCTTGGCATTTGTAGTTGCAATATACATCTCGTATTATCTTCTTGGAGTTGGGCTTGTGGTTTTCACAAAGAGCATTCCCATATGGATTGCAGGTGTGGTGTCTATAATCTTTGGGGCATACACCGTTATAACGGGTTACCTTGAGAAATCAAGGGTTGTCGGAAAGAAAAAAGTTAGGAAAAGCATCTTTAGGCAAGAAGCAAGCATTCTGGGGGCTTTTGCTGTTGGGGTTATGGTATCGTTCACCTTACTACCCTGCTCTGCCGGTAGCTATTTGATTTATGCAATCCTCATTTCAAAGATTGGAAAAGCGCTGACGTGGATTCTGCTTGGATTATACAACCTTATCTTTGTTTTACCCCTATTGGTTATTCTCTTCACCGTTGGAAGCATAACGGAAAGCAAAAGTTTGTCCCAGAAAATAGTTCAGAGGTCTAAGGAGCTTTCAATACTTGCTGGCTCTGCATTGATAATCCTAGGAATTTATGTTCTCCTTATCTATTAATGGACGTGTCCACTTAACATGGACACCACCTGATGTAATAAAGTTTACAGAATTCCAGCAACGGGATTTGAATAGCTAATCGGGTGGAAAATTGTGAAAAGAACACCGATTCAACTAAGCTCGTATTCTAAATTAAGACTTTTCAATCGATTAACCAGTCTATAAATTTCGGTTTATTCTCGCGGTATTGATGAAGGGTCTCGTGGTCAGTCTCCCACTCTGTAGGATGGTTTCTCTTCAAACTTCTTTATCCAGTTCGGATGAATCTCTAAAAGGCGGTTTTTCTCACTGGGCTTTGGGTGTAGTTGCCATATCAATTAACCTCTAGAGGTGCCTTGTTCCAGGAATTTTAACCCATTTACACCTTTACCCTTAATTTTATTTTGTTAATGTGGACACGTCCTCTATTTTGGGAAAGCTTAAATCCATTGATAGCGAAATTTCGGCTTGGTGTTGTTAATGCAGGAATGGTATCAGTCAAGAGCTTTATACGAAGCTATTTCAAAGCTCATAAGCAATCGTGATTTCAAAACTGCAATTCAAGTTGCTGAGACAATCCCTGACAGGGGAATAAAAGCAAAAGCTCTTTCGAAAATAACCATTGAAATGGCCAAGCTTGGAGAAGACTACCATGAAATTCTGAAGAAAACCCTTGACGCCATTTTTGAAATTAAGAACGAGAGTACTATAACAAAAGCGCTTATGAGTCTAGCCTTTGAATTCCTGAATCTTGATTTGATTGATGAGGCCCTTATGATTGCTTCAATGATTAAGGATGTCTCAAACAGGTCTAAGATTCAGGCAGAGGTTGCCATAGTACTCGCAAAGAAAGGAAACATTCCAGAGGCTCTTAAGATAATCAATGATATCCTTGACAATGATGTTAAAACATGGGCTACTTCAAGGCTCGCTTCAGAGCTCAATCTAAGAAGGGAAGATTAAACACAATTTTGTTAATTTTTGTTTTTTCAACCATTCTCTTTGATTAAATGTAATTCACAACACTTTTTTACCTAAAGGTTCATGGGGCTTGAAAAATGGGGTGAGGTTAAATGAGCGGGGAGATAGTAGGGTTAATTGGTATGTTGCTTCTTGTAAGCTCATGGGTTCCTCAAACAATTGAAACCATAAAAACCAAACACTGCCCACTGAATTTTAGGTTCATCCTGATATATGTAACTGCCTCAAGCCTACTGACGGTTTACTCGTATATCATTGGAGACTGGATATTCTTGATGTTAAACGCTCTCGCGGCTTTCCAAAGTGCTGTGAACCTTTATGTGAAGGTCAGATATGGATAGCACTCTTAATGAACTGAGAAAAACTTTTAATTTTAGCTTTCTCCCTAATAATCATGAGAATTGTTTATGAAAAAGAGATAAACGTGGATGACATCGTTGTTTCCCCCAGGCCGGTGTGGAAGTGCAGAACTTGTCCTGTCTACGGCAAAAGTCCTTCATGTCCCCCTCATTCTCCCCCGTGGAGAGAAGCTAAGGAGTGGGTTAAACACTTTAAAAGGGCTCTTTTAATTAAGTTTCAAATCAATTATGTGGACTTTGAAAGGGAGAAGAGAGAAGTGCTTCTCTATCTGCTCAGGAGGGAGGAAGAGTTTTTCAAGGCAGGTTATCTTTATGCCCATGCACTCTTTCCCGGCAACTGCAACCTATGTGACGAGTGTGAATTTGAAAAGAGTGGAAAATGCCTGATGCCAACGAGGGTGAGGCCCTCCATTGATGCCATAGGCATAGAGCTGTCCAAAATCGCTGAGTTGAACCTTAGTGAAAGCGTTTTGTATGGGTTGATATTGATAGATTAAGTGGAACTTAAAGAGAAAATAGAGATCAGCGGAGCATTCCCTCCAAGTTTTCTACGTAGTTTATGCTCCTCTTTATGTCGGCAAAATACTCTTCAGCCTTTGTGATGTGTTCCTTTTCGACTCTTTTACCCCCTGCCAATATGCTTGCTGGGGCCAAAAGCTGTACCGCATATCTTAAGCTTGTTTTCTCTCCAAGTTCTGCGAGATATTCAATGGCTTCATCGCTTATTTCGATTCCCTCTTCTCCAGCTCTGATTTTCACAATTTCTCTGATCTCTTCTTTTCTGTATGGTTCTGTATTAATGATGAGCAGTCTATCCAGCATATCAATTGGGATTCCGTGTGGAGCCTCAATGTCAGTTCCTCTGATCTTTGTTTTTCCCCTGTTGGTTGCAAGAATCAGGATTGGTGCCAATTCACTTTCCATAGCTCTCGCAAGGAAGGAAAATGCCTCTATGTCAAGCATGTGGCACTCATCGATGAACAGAACTCCTGGCACCAGTGTCGCTTTGCCCTCCTCTATCCACTGCTTAACTGTATCATCAACCCTCTCCCTTATTTCATCCGTAATCTCCAGCCCTCCTCCAAAGAAGAGGCTAAAGATTCCACCTGCCCTTGCATTTACAACGTCCAAATCGTGAAGCGTTACCGTGTACGTAAACTCCTTAATCTTCAGCACTGGACCGCTTGGCATATCAACTTTTCTCTTCAGGAAAATCCCTTCCTCCCCTTTTGTTGTTCCAATTTTTGAGATTCTCCCAGTTTCAGCGTCAATTTGGATTACATCCCCTTCCTCGATTCCAAGCTCAAGGAACTGATAAGCTATTTCCCTCCCGGCTTTAATTGTTTTCTCATCGTCTTTTGTTTTGAGGGTGAGTACTATGGATTCGGGGATTTCGATATATGGATTGAACGGATGTCTTGTTCTTCTGATCTCAATTTTCTCAACCT